>JAOACF010000001.1 GCA_026417995.1 Negativicutes bacterium | reverse complement strand
CCGCCTCTTCGTGCGCCTCGGGAAAGGCCTGTACGACACCGTGGTCGGTGATGGCGATGGCCGGGTGTTTCCAGCGTGCTGCCGTCTTGATCAAGCTTTTGACCGAAACTACCGCATCGAGTGTGCTCATGCGCGTATGCGCATGCAATTCCACCCGAGGTTCGGCCGCCTCATCCATGCGGGAGGGTTTCGCTTCCGCCGAACACATGCTGTCGGCAAACAACACCAGTTCGCCGCAGTATTTATCGTACTGTACTATGCCTTTAACTTTGACCATCATGCCTTCGCTCAATGCGGCGGCAACTTTATTGTATTGTTCCTGATCGTCAAAGAATGCTTTGCCGCTGATGCCGTCAGTCATGTCATGCAGGTCGAAGGTAAGTAAAAAGCGTCCTGATTTTAGCGCCCGTAGGTCAAAAGCGACCAGCTCGCCACCGACGATCACATTTTTCGCCTCATCGGTAAGCGTGCTAATAGGTTGCGATTCCCCTTTGATGCTGCGGCCGAAGATTATGTTGCCGGCTTTGGCCGGTTTGGCTTCGGCAACGGCGGTGTACTGGTCAAGAGCTTCCAGATACTCGGGTGTTAAGAGTTCTCCCTCGCATGGCTCCGGGGATGTTGCTTCTTCACTTATGACTAAATTCACTTGGCAGGGTTGTGTCAGCGTCTGAGACAGAAGTTGCTCGATAGCGCTAGGGACATTACGTTCAATGAGAATATCTGCCGCCAGGCGGCTGTTCGTTTCTAAAAACAGTTGGTATTTTTCGTATCGCCACTTAATCTGACAAAGTAGCCGTCTGACGATATAATCGGTGCTAACCTGTTCTATCAGCTCTTGCCAATGTGCAGTGAGATACTGCAGTATATCGGCCCGCTGTGGCTTGCTGGCCACCGTAAACGAAACAAGGGATAAACCACACTGACGCTTTAGATAGTTGGCGGCAATGTCAAGTATACCGAGCGGCAGATGGGGATCACATTCTATATGTATATTCCAGCTATTTTCGCTGGTGTTGACTTCCACACGGGTAATGCGCGAGCTGGCTAGCAATGGTTTATAGGCAGCAAGTTCCGGGATTGTATCGGCAAATGCCCAAAACATTGCGGTATTATCCGGTAAGACACAATAGGTATGCAAACAGTCTCTCTCCTCTGCCATACTGCTACATTTATTGTAACGACAGTGAGAAAATCAAACAAGCCTTGACATTTGCCAGAAATTGAGGAAAGAAAAACCGGCCACGGCGGGCCGGTATTGGTTAAAGAGCAGCAAGCAGTTTTTGAATTTCACCGACAAAGCTGTCAGGAGTAAGGTAGAGTTGTTCCCCCGTGCGGCGAACTTTTATTTCCAGTTTGTTTTCTGCCAGCGTCTTGGGGCCGACAACAATGCGTAGCGGATAGCCGATTAGATCAGCATCGATAAATTTCACACCCGGACGCTCATTGCGGTCGTCCAGAATACTTTCGATGCCGTTAGCCATCAATTCTGCGTGTATTTTTTCCGCTAGCGCCAGTTGAGATTGGTCTTTGGCGCTGACCGGGATGACAATAACCTGATAAGGAGCAATCGCCGCCGGCCAGATAATGCCGTTGTCATCATGATTTTGTTCAATGGCTGCTGCCATCGTACGGCTGATGCCGATGCCGTAGCAGCCCATAACCATGGGCTGCTCTTTGCCATTTTCGTCCAGAAAAGTGGCTTTCAGCGAGTGGCTGTATTTGGTGAACAGTTTAAACACCTGTCCGACCTCGATGCCGCGGGCTGTTTTAACAGGCGCACAGCAGCGCGGACACGGGTCGTTCTCCTGAATGAGCCGGATGTCGGCGACAATATCGGCTTTAAAATCACGCCCGGGATTGACGTTACGATAATGCTTGTCTGTTTCATTGGCGCCGCACACGGCATTATACATTTGCATCACGCTGCCGTCAGCCACAATTCGAATGCCGACGACATTAACCGGACCGATATAGCCGGCAACTTTGCCGAGTTTGGCTTCAATGGCTTCCTGGGGCGCAAGGTTGAGCGCAACACATTTGAGTTCATTGAGCAGTTTAATTTCATTAACTTCATGGTCGCCGCGGACAAGCGCTAAAACCAACTCCTTTTCGGTTTGGTAGGCGACGGTTTTAATCGTTTTTTTCGCGTCAACTTGTAAAAAGGCGGCGACTTGTTCAATTGTTTTCGCACCCGGTGTCGGTACAATTTCCAAAGGAAGAGCAGCTTCTTTCGGGTTTTCCTCGGAAAACAACTCGGCTTTTTCAACGTTCGCGGCATAATCGCAGGCCGAACAGTAGACAATTTTGGCTTCGCCCGAATCGGCGATTACCATAAATTCATGGGAACCTTTGCCGCCAATGGCGCCGCTGTCTGCTTCCACTGCACGGAAGGTGAGACCGCAACGGGTAAAAGCCCGCGAATAGGCATCATACATTGCCTGATAGCTTGCATCCAGACCTTCTTCATCCCGGTCGAAAGAGTACAAATCTTTCATGATGAATTCTCGGCCGCGCATCAGGCCGAAGCGGGGGCGAATTTCATCGCGGTATTTGTTCTGGATTTGATACAGCCGGAGCGGCAACTGGCGATAAGAGCGTACATCCGCGCGTACCAACGTGGTAATCATTTCTTCGTGGGTAGGACCGAGGCAGAAATCGCGGCCATGACGGTCTTTGAGCCGGAACATTTCATCGCCGTAAACATCCCATCTGCCTGTTTCCTTCCACATTTCGGCCGGCTGGATAATCGGCATTAACAGCTCCTGGCCGCCTTTGGCATCCATTTCTTCCCGGACAATTTGCTCAATTTTGCGCAGCACCCGCCAGGCTAAAGGTAAATATGTATATACTCCTCCTGCTGCTTTACGCAGCATGCCGGCTCGCAACATAAGTTGATGACTTATTACTTCGGCTTCGCCCGGAACTTCCCGCAGGGTAGGGGCATATAACTCAGAAACTCGCATGATTAGTCCTCCTTGGCAAGTTGTTCAATTTCCTTTATGAGTTCGGATAATAGCTGGTCTTCCGGAACGGTTCGGATAATTTTACCCTTGCGAAATAAAACGCCTTGCCCTTTGCCCCCGGCAATGCCGATATCGGCTTCGCGGGCTTCTCCAGGGCCGTTTACTACGCAACCCATCACGGCGACCGTTATTGGCTTTTGGATGGTAGCCAACTTGTCCTCTACCTGATGAGCCAAATCGACCAGGTTAATGCCGGTGCGCCCGCAAGTTGGGCAAGATACCAGCGTAGGCCCGTATTGGCGGAGGTTGAGCGATTTTAAGATTTCATTTGCTGTTCTGACTTCTTCGACCGGGTCACCGGTTAAGGAGACCCGGATGGTATCGCCGATACCCGCGGCTAAGAGGGCGCCAATGCCAACAGCTGATTTGATTATGCCCGACCGCACCGTTCCCGCCTCGGTAATCCCAATATGCAGCGGGTAGTCTACCGCTTCGGACATTAAACGATACGCTTTGAGCGTCAGGGGGACATCATGAGCCTTTAGGGATACTTTGATATCGTAAAAGTCATGTTTTTCCAGCAAGGCAATATGTTCAAGCGCACTTGCCACCATCGCTTCAGGTGTTACCTTACCGCCGTGAAGATGCAATAAACGCTTGTCAAGCGAGCCGGCATTAACACCAATCCGAATGGGAATTCGGCGCTTTTTCGCCTGGGTAACGACTTTGCTTACGTTTTCTCCATCCCCAATATTGCCAGGATTGAGGCGAAGTGCATCGACGCCCCGCTCCATGACCGCAAGGGCTAACCGGTAGTCAAAATGAATATCGGCTACGACAGGTAGGCGAGAGTTTTCCTTAATCACCTCGATTGCCGCTGCTGCT
Source organism: Negativicutes bacterium (assembly GCA_026417995.1). GTDB lineage: Bacteria > Bacillota > Negativicutes > Sporomusales > JAOACF01 > JAOACF01. Next base: position 28,043 of record JAOACF010000001.1, on the reverse strand, counting down.
TCCATATCGGGAATGGCAACCCGCACGATATCGCAGCCTGCGGCTGCCAGTCGCTCAATCTGGCTAATGGTAGCTGGAATATCGGCCGTGCGGGTATTGGTCATGGACTGAACCGAAACGGGCGCATCTCCGCCAACGGCGACGCCGCCGATGTATATTTTGCGTGTGGGCCTTCGCTGCATAATTTTACACCGCTTTTCGTATTAGAATAACTTAAGCCTGCTCACATCTTTAAAGGTGGCCAGCACCAGCAGCAGCATCAGCAAAATGAAGCCAATCATCTGAATAAATTGCGTACTCTGACGCCCCAGCGGTTTGCGGCGGATACCTTCTATCGCCAGAGTGACAATATGACCTCCGTCCAAAACGGGAACAGGCAAGAGATTAATCAGTCCTAAATTGATGCTGAGGAAGGCTGCAAATTGCAGAAGCGGTAAAATTCCGAGTTGGGCGACCTGGCCGGCCATTTGCGCAACGCCAATCGGTCCTGAGACATCGGCCGCTACTTTACCGGTAATCATTTGAATAATTCCGGTCAGCATATTCTCGGCAATTAGGTAGGTGTGATTCACGGCTAATTTCAGGGATTCGCCAGGTCCCGGCTGGCGAACAATAATTTCCGGCGATACACCGATGATGCCGCGGTTGGTTTTGGCATCAAATTCTGGTATTACCTGGATGGTGCGTTCCTCGCCGTTTCGCTCGACTTTAATCTGCAATGTATTGCCGGCATTGATTTGGATGATATTAACAAATTCACGCCAACTCTGAATCCTCTGTCCATTAACCGAATGAATGCGGTCTCCCTTGCTCAAACCTGCATGATAAGCGGGTTTATCGGCAATGACGCCGCCTAAGACCGGTTCGGTAGACGGTGTCTCGATACCGGTTGATAAGTAGATAATAAAAAAGAGGAGCACCGGCAGAATAAAATTCATGGTTGAGCCGGCGGCAATCACCAGCATCCGCGCCCAGATCGGTTTGGCACTATAGGAACGCTCATCCTGGGGTTCGTCGGGATCCATACCGGAAATTTTGTTAAAACCGCCGAGTGGTATGGCACGCAGCGAATACAAGGTTTCACCGTAACGATGGCTGATAAGCTTGGGGCCAAAACCGATGGCAAATTCTGTGACCCGCATGTTGACCGATTTCGCTGCTATAAAATGCCCCAGTTCGTGAAACAGTATGAGCAGGCCAAACACAAAGATAGTCGCGAGGATCGTTGTCGGCAACAATAAACACCATCCTATCCAAACAGATATTGTTAACAAGCATCTATATAACGGGCAGCGGTTTCCCGCGCCCAGGCGTCTGCGGTAACTAGCGCTTCTAGGTCAGGCTGCAGCGCTACCTGGTGACGTCCCATAGTTGTCTCAATTACATGATAAATATCTAAAAACCCTATCTTACCGCTAAGAAAGGCATTGACGGCGACTTCATTGGCCGCATTGTACACGCATGGCAGCGTCCCTCCCGTTTTGCCGGCGGCATAGGCCAAAGGCAGTCCTAAAAAAGTTTGATGGTCGGGAACCTCAAACGTAAGAGCCGAGATGTCGTTAAACGACAGGCGTGGTGCCGGCGAAGCAATACGATCCGGATAGGTGAGCGCATACTGAATGGGAATTCTCATATCCGGCAGCCCTAACTGTGCGATAACCGCGCCATCGTCAAACTCAACCATCGAGTGGATAATGCTCTGGGGATGAACTAAAACGTCAATTTGATGATAATCAATGTCAAACAACCAACGGGCTTCAATTACTTCGAGTCCTTTATTCACTAAAGTAGCCGAATCTACGGTGATTTTTCTGCCCATACGCCAGTTAGGATGCTGCAGACACTCTTCAAGCGTAACGCTGCGCAAGCGATCGGAAGTGAAGCCGCGGAAAGGGCCGCCCGAAGCGGTGAGAATGATTTTTTTTACCTGTGAGCGTTTTTCGCCTTGCAGACATTGGAGTATTGCGCTATGTTCGCTATCGACAGGCAAAATACGGCATTGTTTCTCTCGCGCTAACGCGGTAACAATTTGACCCGCGGCAACCAGCGTTTCTTTGTTTGCAAGCGCCAGGTCTTTTCCCGCCGCGAGTGCCGCCAGCGCGGCCCTTAGCCCGGCAAAGCCGACGATCGCGGAAAGAACAATATCGGCATTGGCATAAGCAGCCGCTGCCAACAAGCCTTCTTCACCAGATAGCAGGACCGTCCTTCCCCGATAGCGCCTGGCAAGACGGTCAGCAGCATCTGGGTCTACCAAAACGGCAATTTCGGGCCGATATTGCCGGATCTGCTCTTCTAAAAGTACGTCATTGCTGTGGGCTGCCAATGCCGCTACCCGAAAGCGCTCAGGGGCGCAGGCGATCACTTCCAGTGTCTGTGTGCCAATGGAACCGGTACTACCCAAAACTACAACAGATTTCATCAAAGAACCTCACCTAAAAAATTAATGGAGAATATAAGCGCGCACGTAATAGTATACGGTTATGGCTGTAAACATGATACTGTCAAACCGGTCAAGTACGCCCCCGTGTCCAGGCAGCAGGCGCCCCGAGTCTTTTACGCCGGCGTAGCGTTTCAGTGCCGATTCGGTTAGATCTCCCAGCGGCGCGGCGATACCTACCAACGCCCCCAAAACTATTAGGTGTGTCAAGGAAATACCATATATCGAACCGAAACTTGTCACTACCAAAACAGAACCCAGTAAGCCTCCCGCAGCGCCTTCAACCGTCTTGCCCGGACTAACAGCCGGACAGAGTTTATGTTTTCCCAGCTTTGAACCGACCAAAAACGCAAAGGTATCGCTTGCCCAGGTGCCGGTAAAGGCCAACCATAAATATACCGCCCCTGCCGACAGGGAACCGCCAAACGAACTGGTAAGCGGAAGCGAGGCGTCCGTCAATCGGAGCAGCAAAAGATGCGCAAAAGGCAGCCCAATATAGACAATGCCGGTAACGGTATATGAGGCATTATTCAGCGAAAAGGCTGCGCCGCGAAATACCGGCAGAATAAGCGCTATTAATATGGATACTGTTATAACCAGTATTATTTCGTTAGGATTTCCCCACCAGGCGCATGCCAGCAGGGTAAGTATTGAAATGAGGCCGAGAACAAAAGAAACACGGATTGCTTTGTGAGCCATCATGCGAGTGTATTCATACCAGGCCAGCAATGCCAAAAGCGTTATAGTCGCGGCGTAAATCAAGCCGCCTGTGTTGATTATGTAAATGGCAAGCGGAATTCCTGCCAATGTAGTCAGAACCCGTTTCATGAACATAGCTGACACCTACTTTATTTTTTCAATCCGCCAAAACGCCGTTCCCGTTGCTGGTATTCATATATTGCTTCTATGAAATGATGCGGTTTGAAATCAGGCCAGTTTACATTGGTGAACCAAAATTCGGTATAGGCTACTTGCCACAGCAGGTAATTGCTCAGGCGAAGATCCCCGCTGGGGCGGATCAAAAGATCGGGATCCGGTAAATCCGCAGTATATAGATGCGCGTTAACTACATCTTCCGTGATTTCGGCAGCAGTTAATGCTCCATTGCTGATTTTGTCGGCCATAAGCCGAAAGGCGCGTACCAATTCAGCGCGCCCGCCGTAATTGACAGCCAGGTTTAAGATCAGGCCGCTATTCTGCGCTGTAAGACGGGTAGTTTCGGCAATTTTGGCTTTAAGTGCCGGCGCAAGCTGTTCCGTATCGCCAATAAAGCGTAACTTGACTTGATTTTGATTAAGTTCTTCAATTTCCGAATCCAAATATTCAGCCAACAGGTTCATGAGAAAGGCAACTTCGTCGGCCGGTCTTTTCCAGTTTTCCGTCGAAAACGCATAGGCAGTGAGAACCTTTACTCCGATCTGTGAAGCTGTTTTTACAATTTCCCTGAGCGTTTCCACGCCGGCTCTGTGGCCAAAGACGCGTGGCATTCCTTTGGCCTTTGCCCAGCGCCCGTTACCGTCCATGATTATAGCAACATGCGCCGGAATTTTGACCGGGTCAATAACCAAACCAGCAGTATCAGGTTCACTCTGCGCATAGTTATTTTTATTAAACCATCGTTGCCACATTGCGCTAACCTCCAAAAATAAAACGGCGCTTGCTACTCTACTACTACATTATATCAAAATTGTGTTCATTGCAAACGTAAACCCCCTCTTGCGAGGGGGTTACGATTATGGAGCCACAATAGCACCAACAGGACAAACCGCCGCACAGGCACCGCACTCAACACATTCTTCCGAAATCGTATATATGGGGGTTCCTTCGCTAATAGCGCCTACCGGGCAGGTTGCGGCGCAACTGCCGCATGCAACACACGTTTCTGTAATTTTATAGGCCATGAACTAAGACACCTCCTTTCCCATTTTGGCGGCAGCTGTTAAAAGTAACGTTCCATCGCTTGCTAACTGCTGCCGGATTACATACCAACACTGGTCATCGGTAACGAACCGGGTATTGGTAGAAATCGCAGTTATAACTTTATACTTAATACTTTGGGCGGACAGCTCAGTTTCTACCGTTTTTAATGGCCGCGCCACATAGGTGTTTTCATTCATCAGACTTCCATAATTTCCTTTTCTTTTGCTGCCATGACAGTATCTATTTCTTTTATGTATTTATCCGTTAATTTCTGGATGTCATCCTGCCCTTTTTTTGTCTCATCTTCCGAAATTACTTTATCTTTTTCCAATTTTTTTATAGCGTCATTAGCATCACGTCGCAGATTGCGTACGGCAACACGGCTTTCTTCCGCCTTCTTGTGGACAACCTTCACCAGTTCGGCCCGCCGCTCTTTAGTAAGCTGCGGGATAGTAAGTCGGATCACGCTGCCATCACTGCTGGGCGTTAAGCCTAAATCAGATTTTAAGATAGCCTTTTCAATCGCACTGATCATGCTTTTTTCCCAGGGCTGCAACACGATCATTCTCGGCTCAGGTACCGAAATATTAGCGACTTGATTTATAGGGGTAGGCGTTCCATAGTAATCCACGGTGATTTTGTCAAGTAACGCCGGAGTAGCGCGGCCTGCTCGCAGCGAAGCATATTCTTTGCGGAGCACTTCCAGCGCTTTTTTCATTTTGTCTTCGTGACTGGCAAAAATCGCCTTAACTGTCATGATTTGTCCCTCCCACAATTGTGCCAATATCTTTGCCAAGGGCTGCCTTTAGGATATTCCCGGATTCGTCAATGCTGAAGACAATAATGGGGATTTTGTTATCCATGCAGAGTGTGGTTGCCGTGGAATCCATAACACCAAGGCCGCGTTGCAGTACCTCGATGTATTCGAGTTCTTTAAATTTTTTGGCGTCTGGATTGTGATTCGGGTCTGAATCATACACTCCGTCCGTGTTCTTTTTCGCCATCAAAATAACATCAGCTTCAATTTCCGCAGCGCGCAATGCGGCGGTGGTGTCTGTGGAGAAATACGGATTACCGGTGCCTGCCGCAAAAATGACCACTCTGCCTTTTTCCAGGTGACGTATTGCCCGGCGGCGAATGTAGGGTTCAGCTACCTGGCGCATTTCAATAGCGGTTTGAACGCGTGTATCCACTTGATAGTGCTCAAGCGCATCTTGCAGAGCGAGGGAATTAATAACGGTCGCCAACATGCCCATATAATCCGCCGTCGCCCTATCCATTCCTTTCGCGCTGCCGGCCAGTCCGCGCCAGATATTGCCGCCGCCCACGACAATTGCGACCTCAAGGCCGATCGCCTTAGTTTCTTTGATTTGGCGGGCAATTGAATCTACAATAACTGGGTCAATACCATAGCCTTTCGTCCCGGCTAATGCTTCTCCGCTCAGTTTTAATACAACGCGTTTGTATTTAAGGGCAGACACAAAAGAGACCCCCGTTTCAAATAATTTCTATAAATATCCATGAGATTCCTTTTCTGTTTAGGGTGCTTTTAAAAGAAAGAGAACACAACGTGTTCTCTTATCGGTTAACGACAGACATTACTTCTTCTGCAAAATTATTGGATTTCTTTTCCAGTCCCTCACCAAGCTGATAACGGGTGAATCGTCTAACCGAAATGTTTTCGCCGATTTTGGCAATGGCTTCGGTAATGACCTGGGTCACCGTCTTGTCCGGATCTTTAATGAATGGCTGCTCGAGCAGGCAGATTTCCTTGTAGAACTTCTCGATACGGCCCTCAATCATTTTTTCCACAATGTGTGCCGGTTTGCCTTCGTTTAATGCCTGAGCCCGCAGAACTTCGCGTTCATGGTCGACGACACTTGCCGGAACCTCGCTGCGGGATACATAAGTAGGATTTGCTGCCGCAATTTGCATTGCAATATCCTTTACCAAGCTTCTAAAACCTTCTGTTTTGGCGACAAAATCGGTTTCGCAGTTAACTTCGAGTAGTACACCGATACGTCCGCCGCCGTGTATGTATGATTCCACCAAGCCTTCGCTGGCGATGCGGCCAGCTTTTTTCGCCGCTGCAGCCAAACCTTTTTCCCGCAAGTAATCGATCGCCTTGTCCATATTGCCGTTAGTTTCAGTTAACGCTTTTTTACAATCCATCATTCCTGCACCGGTACGCTCGCGCAGTTCTTTGACCATTTCCGCAGTTATCATCTGAAAAGCCTCCTGTCTATTATTAAAGGTAAGGGGATTTTTCCCCTTACCTTTAGTGGGTATATTACTCGGCAGCAGCCATCTGCTCGCCTTGACGGCCTTCCAAAACAGCGTCTGCCATTTTTGCCGTGAGCAGCTTAACTGCCCGGATGGCGTCATCATTGCCAGGAATGATGACATCCACTTCGTCCGGATCGCAGTTAGTATCTACAATCGCGACAATGGGAATGCCCAATTTACGGGCTTCCGCAACAGCAATGCGCTCTTTGCGCGGGTCAATGACAAACAGTGCCGCCGGCAGACGCCCCATATTTTTGATGCCGCCAAGGAATTTCTGCAGTCTGTCCATCTCATGGCGCAACGAGATGACCTCTTTTTTCGGCAACACTTCAAAAGTTCCTTTTGCTTCCATTGCCTCTAATTCGCGTAGACGATTGATCCGTTTTTGAATGGTTTGGAAGTTGGTCAGCATACCGCCAAGCCATCTTTCGTTGACATAGAACATATCGCAGCGGGTTGCTTCTTCTTTAACGGCTTCCTGTGCTTGCTTCTTAGTACCGACAAACAGGATCGTACCGCCTTGCGCAGCAACGTCGCGAACAAAGTTATACGCTTCTTCTACCTTTTTAACCGTTTTTTGCAAATCAATAATGTAGATACCGTTACGCTCCGTAAAAATATAAGGAGCCATTTTGGGGTTCCACCTTCTGGTTTGGTGTCCAAAGTGAACGCCTGCTTCCAGAAGTTGTTTCATCGAAATGACTGACATTTATTACACCTCCTGTTATTTACCGCCGCATGCCGCATTTTTCGTTGACAGCGATTTGATTCGCCACAGCAACAAAATTGGATGCGTGTGTATTTACACCAAAAAGTAGTATAGCATAACTCTTGGTCGCTCGGCAAGTAGATTGCTGCAAGCTAATGTTATTTTCGGTAAACAATTTATTTTTTATGCAAATGAAGGAGCAGCATAATCTCTCCTTTGCCCATGCCGGTTGCTTTGGCAATTTCGGTGATGCTGTAGCCTTGTTCCGCCATCGCTACCACAACTCCGCGCTTTTCCGATTGAAGTTCTTTGGATGGTGGTTTTCCGCTCTCCGCTTGCAAAGGGTTAGTGCTGTTATGATCATTCTCTTTTGCTGCCGGCAGAAGATGTTGTTCAGACTCTATTCTGCCCAGTAGTGTTTCGGCTGCTGTGATTTGCTTTTCTAACTGGGCTGACTTGGTTTCAGCTTCTTCCAGCAAGTATTCAAGATGGGCAATTTCGGCCTCCAGGCGTTTAATAATGACATCAGCGGTTTTGTTTAACTGATCCTGCAGTTCAGTTGAAGGAACAGCGGCATGCGACGTAAGTAGTTTGGCCAGAATATCACGTCTATAAATAAAAAAAACAATAAAAAAGAGAATGATGATTAAAAAAGTGGTAACGCCAGTCAACATCGTAGCACCTCAGCATTATGTTTTGATATCAACCCTATGCCCGCATACCGTAGGCGTATAGTCGCCCTGGCGAGTTTTTTCAGCGGCTTCCGGCGAGTGTGAATGATGTTTGCCGTGTTTACGGCCATCTTTTTTCTGTTGTCGTTCATAGCCGTCTTTAATCACGCCGCCTTCATTCTGGCCGGTCTGCTGTACTTGTTGCTGACGCCGGGAAGAAATTTGCCGCCAGTCACCGGCCATTTGCTGCTGCTGCAGGAGGGGCTGCTGTTCGCTGGCTTGCTGTGCTTTGCTGACCTCGGTAATGCGGGGAATGAGCACCTGAAGATCTACCGGGCGAATATTCATCGGGACCACCTCCGGCAGTGCCGCTATTTAAAGGGCGCAGTCTTGATTTCTCCGTCTTCGGCATAAAAGGTGACAAAACGAGTAACTTCGCGGATGGGTTTAACCAAAGAGCCGATTACGATCTTTACGCCGGGGTAAATAATGTCGGCAACGCGGATCCGACCGGTTTTCAGTTCTTCAAAGGCCAGTTCAATATCCATAATGCGGTTCTTCATCGCCTCAAGCTGACCAGCCAATTGAAATTGCATTTTGGTCAATTTTAACAGCATTTCTTTTTTGTCGGCAGGCATAGTTCGTTGATCCATGGAACGTAGGATCTGCAGCCCTTTGACTGCCTGGTCGTATGTAAATCCAATCCTTTTTATTTCTTTGCGCAAGCTAAGGTACTCTTCACGCAATAAGGGATTGACACCTACCTCCAGATCGGTGTTGGGTGCGCGATAAGTGCCTACTGTTTTGGCGCGAATTTCTTCACCGGCGGATACCTTCCCGCCGGTAATCTGACCCCGGCGGCCTTCGACGATGACACGTTTGCCGGCGCTGACTTGGCTATGCAGAATGACATCGGTAACGATAACGTCATTGCCGGCGTATACAAGCGCGTTCTCAATAAACTTGGCGCTTACATTCTCGACGGCTTTAACGTAGCCGGTGTTCATACCCAGGATACCCATGCGGATAACGACGTTTTTACCCTCGACCGTTCCGCCGCTAACTGTGCCCATTATTTCGACATCGCCCTCTGCTTTGACCGTAAAACCGTTTTGTACTGATCCGCGAACGATTACACTTCCTACGAAATCAATATTGCCGGTGGAAAGGTCGACATCTTCCTTTACCTCAATTACCGGGACTACGTTGAGTTTATTATTGACGATGACTAATTGTCCGGACATGGACGCAGTAATCAGTTTTTGGTCAATCGCAGCAACATTTTTACCGAGAGGCAGCGGGATATCTTTTCCCGGTTTGGCAAAGGCCGGCTGACCGGTAACATCAGTTCCGGGTGTACCCGGTGTTGGCGGTACTTTTTCAGCTAAAAGCTGTCCCATAGTAACGGTGGTAAACAAGTTTAGGTTTTTAAAATCGACGCTTCCGTCTTCGAGTTCGGCAGGCCGTCCTTTGCTTTCAAGATCAACATAGTATTTTATATAGGCATCCACGCCGTCGACAGGCAATTGGCCGCGCGCGATTACCGTGCGTATGCCAGGCCGCTCAAAAGCTTTCTCTACTGCATCATGATCTATGCCAAATACTACGCCTGCCTGGGAAATGGAGGCATATACTTCATCAATGGTAAATTTCCGGCAATTTCTTTTGGGAACATCAATTTGCAAGCTGGCTTCCATTCGGTCACGCGAGACAAGAACGATAAAAACAGGATCTACCTCCGGCTCGGGCGGTGGTGCGATTTTCACGCGAACTCCGGCGGCCTCCTTAATTGTTCGTAAAACTACAGCCGGATTGTAATCTTTGATGTTGCGTTTACGCAGCGCATCCAAAACTTCCGGTCCTTTAACAGACTTTCCGTCAGGCCCAGGCAGGTGTACCGTAAGGTAATACCCGTCATCAGCCAATGCGATTTCAAATAATTCAGTACATGTTGCATTCTCCTGCTCATTCAGCGCGATTTGGTCTTCATTCATGCGGATATTACCCCCTAGAGCAAACTTGATTTTAGGCGGGACAGGCTGCCGCGCAAGCGGAATATAGCTTTGGTGTGAAGCTGGGATATTCTGGCCTCGGAAAGCTTCATAATTAAGCTGATTTCTTTCAGGGTAAGTCCTTCATAATAATAAAGACTCAGAACCAGTCTTTCTTTTTCTGGTAGTTTATCAATTGCTTCGGCCAGGATCTCTTTCACTTCATCTTCTTCGATACGTTGAGTAGGATTAATAAATTCGCTGTTCGGCGTCTCCGTCCTGACAAATTCATCCAAAGGCACTAGCGTACTGGCGTTTAGCTGATTCAGCAGGACATGGAGCTGCGCTGTTGTAATTCCCAAAGCCGAAGCGATTTCTTCGTCTTCAGCGGAACGGCCCAGACGGCTCTCAAGTTGGGCAACGACTTGCTCATACTGTTTAGCCTTTTGGCGCAGTGAGGATGGCAACCAATCCTGCGCCCGCAGCGAGTCAAGAATGGCTCCGCGTATACGGGCAACCGCATAGGTTTCGAATTTAAATCCCCTGTCTGGGTCAAAGCGCTCGATAGCATCAAGAAGGCCAAAAAAGCCACTGCTCGTAAGATCGTCTTTGTCAATATATTGCGGAAGGCCAATGGCAATCCGTCCAGAAACCAGCTTAACCAAAGGCACATAATGTTCGATCAGTTTGGCTTTGGCTTCCGGTTCTTTTTGCTCATGGTATGTCTGCCATAATTGCAACAGTTCTCTATCTGTACTGGAAGAATTCTGTACACACACTATTATTGCCCCCGCCTGCTTGTTTACTGATTATTGCGAGGAGAAACTTGGTCAAAGTCGTCAGGTGAAAACGGATTGAAAGCTTTAGGCAAGACGCTCGTGGGATTTTCGTCCGTAGTGACGATATCGATAGTTCGACCTTTGTCATTGAGGTTTACTGAAGATTGTTTCGCAGTCCGGTCGACTATAGTACCGGCTATGTAGCCGCATATGCCAAATAATGCCGCCGATGCCGCACCGCGTTCCAAAAGTACAAAAAATCGCACATCATTAAATACACTTACAAGCATTGTCAGCACGGCGGCAATGATTGACAGTATTGCAGCAATACGCAGCTTAAACACCCAATCCCTCCGCTAGAGTTCTTTCTCGCCACGGTCAATGGTTTTTATTCTAAAGATGCCGTTTTCAAGTTTGAGCTCTACTGTACGACCGTAATTGCCACCCGTATCTTCGGCGACAATTGCGATCGCCAATTTTTTTAATATGGTTTTAGCGGCCTCGGTATTTCGCTCTCCTACTCGCATAATGTCTGTTGCATTAGTAAACGTGAACATTTGTGCGCCGCCGGCAATTTTCGCACGGATTCGGTTTTTCGAAGCACCAAGTCTTAGCATTTCTTCCAGCATCAACGGCACGGCAGTGTCGGCAAATTTGGCCGGATTTTCCGTAGACCGGGCTTGCGTGCTATACGGCAGCATGATATGCGCCAATCCGCCAATTCTGACGGTTTCGTCATAGAGCGCGATGCCAACGCAGGACCCAAGTCCATAACTGATGATACTGCCATGGGTACGCCCAACTTTATAGTCTGCCATGCCAACTTTAATCAGCTCACTACTCATTATTCCCTCACTCCTATTGCTGTGAGGATTGTTTGCAGCGAACCCGGGTCAGGGATAAGGAAGAAATGCCCGCTGACACCATCAGTTTCGGTGGTGAATGCAGTCTCGATTACCAAGGCATAATCGCCAAGCTGTCCTAGTTGCGCCAGGATGGTGCTCAAAATAGCTCCGGCCATATCAACTGCTAAGGCAGGAATAGACTGCAGCATAGTGAGATGGGTAAAGTGGGCCAACGCATTGAGGTAGGCGCCGGCTAAGATATTGCCAATTTCCATTAGCGCTGATTCATCGATCGGATTCAAAGACGTAGTATTGCCTGCACTGCGGCCCATGGCCATGTCGACCAAAGCAAAGGCGCTGCTTTTCGGTAGCAAAAACAAAATGCTTCCCGGCGCTGGGCCATATACGCGCAAATAGACACCTGCTACCATAACGTCAGGTCCGCCAACTACCTCGGGAACTTCTCCCAGCGGGAGAATCGATACTTGAGGAACGGACATATCAATTTTGCGGTTAATAACCTGTGACAGGGCTGTTGCGGCGTTGCCTGCCCCTACATTGCCAATTTCCCGCAAAGCGTCAAGCTGTAAGTTTGATAGTTTGCGAACCTCGTCAGACAAATTTTTCACCTCACAAAACTTTTGGCCGTTCTCAGCCTGCTCTGGTTTCTTGGCCTAACCCCGCTAAGGCTTCCAGATTTAGCAATATAATCAGCCGGTTATCCAGTTTTCCTACACCGTAGAGATATGTAGCCGAAACTCCGCCAACAACCGTCTGAGCCGGCTCGATGTTATTGACGGGGAGTGTTAACACCTCAGAAACGGCGTCTACAATCATGCCGATGAAAATTTCTTCAATTTTTACAATGATAATGCGGGTATTGTCATTGTATTCACCTGCATTCATATTTAGGCGCTTTTTCAGGTCAACAACCGGCAGAACGCTGCCGCGGAGATTAATTACACCCTTAATGTAGTCCGGCGTATGCGGAACCCGGGTGATATCCGTCATTCGCTTGATTTCCTGCACTTGCAGGATGCTTATGCCATATTCTTCCTTGCCCAGCTTAAATACGACCAGTTGCACCTGGTCCGAGGAATATGCGTTGTTGGACATAATACTCCTCCTTTACTGAATTATAGACCCAACATCCAAGATGAGCGCAACTTGTCCATTACCCAGAATAGTGGCGCCGGCAATGACTTTGATTCCGGCAAGCAGTTTGCCAAGCGACTTTATTACAATTTCTTGCTGGCCGATTAAGGTATCGACAATAATGCCGGCGCGCTGGCTACCCATGTGCACGATAACCACGAAGAGCTCCTCATGCGTATCGTTTGGGATTTGAGGTACACCAAGTTTCTCCGCTAAACGGATAATGGGGATAATTTGTCCACGTAGCAGAATGACTTCTTGATTCTGTATGGTTTTAATATCGGCTGGCGTTATATTGATCGTGCTATCGATAGAACTAAGCGGGATTGCATAAATCTCCGCATGAACTTTAACCAGAAGCGCCTGTATAATTGCCAATGTCAACGGCAGGCGAATTTTAAATTTGCTTCCTTCGTTAATTTTGGTTTCAATGTCTACCATGCCGCCAAGCGCTTCGATTTTAGTTTTAACGGCGTCCATGCCTACGCCTCGACCGGAAACATCGGTAATTGTCTCAGCAGTTGAGAAACCTGGCAGGAATAAAAGGTTGACTACCTCGGACGAGTCCATTTTGTCTGCTTCTGCCTGAGTTATGAGCTGCTTGTCTACAGCTTTGCGCTTGATCACGTCGGGATTAATCCCCCGGCCGTCGTCCTCAACTAAGATGATGACGTTATTGCCTTCATGCCGTGCAATTAGCTTAATTTCGCCTACCGGATTTTTTCCTTTAGCCTGACGCTCAGCCGGAGTTTCAATTCCATGATCGATGGCGTTGCGCAGAAGATGTACCAGCGGGTCTCCCAACTCGTCAATTACCGTCCGGTCGAGTTCGGTTTCCTCACCCTGGATAATCAGGTTGACCTCTTTCTTTAAATCGCGTGACAGGTCGCGCACCATCCGGGGAAACCGGTTAAATACCTGGCCGACAGGAACCATGCGGACTTTCATTACTACGGCTTGGAGATCGGTGGTAATACGATCCATTAGTTCAATTGTTTCAGCCAGATCGTTTAAACGGTGAGTAAGACCGATCTGCTCTAGGCGGGTTTTATTGATGACCAGCTCGCCCACAAGGTTCAGTAGCGTGTCCAAGCGTTCAATATCAACCCGGACGGATTGGCCGCTTTTTATTTTTTTGTCGGCAAGCGCCGACTGCACGGCGGAATGTTCTATGTTTTCCTTTGGCGGTTCTGCCGTTAATTTTGGCTTGCTTTCCGCGATGCCGAGACGGGGTTTTTTATCCAGCGTAATTTTAGCATACGGCAAAATGTCGGTCTTCTCAACTTCCGAAATGGACATTACGGCATCTCTTATTTTATCTGGTTCCCGGTCGCTGATGAGAACAACCTGAAACTTAAGGTCAAAGTTTTCCCGTTCGAGGTCTTCCACAGGAGGCACGCTTTTGATCACTTCGCCCAGTTCTTCCAGTGTGCGCATAACCATATAAGCCCGTGCTGATTTTAGCAAGCAGCCTTCTTTTAAGGATACGATCACTTCGTACGCTTGCATACCCTGATTTTGCGCCGTATATATAATCTTTGTGTCAACTTCATCAAGGGCAAGCATAGATTGTACTGGCGAATCTTCCGCTACTGCCGCTAATGTTGCCGCTGCTTCAAAGCCTGCCTGCCCTGACGCTAAAGCTTGCAGCGTGCTTACGAGCGGGCGGATATCTTCGCTGCATTCCTGATTATTCGTAATGCATTCAACCAGTTGTTCGAGAGTATCGACACATTTAAACAAAACGTCAATAATGATATGATCTGCTTTAATCTGCGCTTTGCGCAACATATCGAGAATATTCTCCATCTCGTGCGTCAGTTCGGCAACTGTCGTAAACCCCATGGTGGCAGACATACCTTTAATGGTATGAGCACTGCGAAAGATTTCATCCAGTACGGACAGATTATCTGGTTGGGTCTCCAGTTCCAGCAGGCAGCGATTTAATGTCTGCAGGTGTTCGCGCGATTCTTCCAGGAACATTCCCATATACTGATTAATTTCCATAACGACACCTCCATTATAGCTTCATAATTATTCGGACAATTTCATCGGCAATCTGCGGCAAAGGAATAATCTTATCGACAGCGTTAAGTTCAATGGCTGATTTCGGCATCCCAAAAACGACTGCCGTAGACTGATCTTCCGCAATGGTAACGCCGTTACGCATTTTAATCTGCTGAATGCCTTTGGCTCCGTCATGACCCATTCCGGTCAGAATAACCCCAAGCGCATGCCGTCCGTAGATATTGGCTACTGCTTCAAACAAGGGATCAACTGCCGGACGGTGTCCGCCAATCGGCGGCTGTTGATCAAGTTTAATAATCGTTTTCGCATTTTCGCGTACTAGCGTCATATGGTAATCCCCAGGGGCGATCAGCGCCACCCCGGGCTGTACTGTATCTCCCTGTTCCGCCTCTCTTACGGTTAGTGAACAAAGAGAATTTAAGCGTTCGGAAAGCGACTTCGTAAAGCCCGGCGGCATGTGCTGCACAATAACCAGACCACAGGGAAGGTTACCGGGAAGCTTACAGAGTATTTCCTGCAAAGCGCGCGGCCCGCCCGTAGAAGTACCGATAGCAACGATTTTATCATCGCCGTGCGGTACTGCCATCGATAGCGGTTTGCGCTCCGGTGGCCGGATAACCGGGCGCGTCTGGCCAAACTGTCCAAAGTTTGCTTTGGCTGCAGCTCGGCATTTGGCGATTAATTCTGCCTGGATACCTGCGATATTGGAAATAGGGCCGGCTGTTTTGGCGATAAAATCCACAGCTCCCAGCTCCAGCGCCTTAATCGTCGCGTTAGCTCCTTCTCTGGTAAGACTGCTGACCATAACCACCGGCACCGGGTTTTCCGCCATGATGCGCTCCAGCGCTTTGATACCGTCCATAACCGGCATTTCGATATCCATGGTAACAAGATCTGGCTTTAACCTTTTAACTTTATCAACTGCGTCTTGACCGTTGCGAGCCGTATCCACCACTACAAAATCAGGCTCAGCGGCGAATAAATCGGATAACAATTTGCGCATAAAAGCGGAATCGTCAACAATAAGTAATTTAATCATGCTTGACCCTCACCTAAGACATAATTAAAAGCCTTTTTTCCTTCGTTCCAGCTGAAGCTTGAAAATATGCTTGATAATTAAGCTACGCTGTTTTTCGCTAATGTCCAGAAACTTTAAAGCAACCCAGTATACTTCCTGGTCTGATTTTGGCTGCTCGGAACGCACGACCTCACTCTTCGCCGATATAACCCCTGCATCAGGAATTGTCAGTGACAAAGAAAGCAGCCTGCCGGGCGGAAGCGGATGTTTTAAGATAACCAGGGCACCGCCGCCACTTATATCTTTGGTAATTGTTTTTATCTGAACCGAATCATTGTCAGAAGCCGCTCGCGCGTCCGTATCTTCAGGAATTAGCAGCGTAGCATCCAAAACTGCATCGATCCGAACGAAATTCCGTTGTTGAATTTTGCTGATATTCATTGGCAGCGATGTTAACCATACCGGTAAAGGCCTTTGCTTTTTTTCCAGATAACGGCAGTCAAACTGGTATGCCGTCCCGTCAAGAATGAACTTTCCTTGAAAGAGTTCTCCGCTTGATAAGATAATCGGATAGCCTTGCCGCATCGGCATGGCAAGCACCATGCCGGTGGCAGCGATTTCCTCCACCCTGCTTTTATATGTCTCGACAAAGCCGTTTCTGGCAATCATGATTTCAAGCTTCTGGTTGGGTTTTAATAGCTTTAGGGCGTTTATCGCGGGTTCCTCCTTTCTTAATACTACCAGATCATATCCAAAAATTTAGTAAAGAAACCCTTAATGCCCTGAGGTTTGGCGGCAATTTCACCATAAAGCATCCGTTGGGCAATGTGCTCAATGCAACGGGTCGAAATAGATTCAGGAAAGGATAATAGCAGCGGGACTTGCGTTTTCACCGCATTTAAAATATTGCGGTCTTCATAGACGAAGCCCAGGCTGTGAATTTTTAACCCTAGAAATCGTTGCGCCAATTTGGTCAGTTTTTCAACAACAAGTTGCCCCTCACCCATATCGAGCACCCGATTGATGACCAGATTGACGGGCGCAGCGCCGCGATGATTGGAGTACGTTTTCATCATCGCGTAGGCATCGGTGATGGCCGTTGGCTCAGGAGTAGTAATAATGACGACTTCATCGGCAGCCATGACAAAATTAAGAACATTACGGTTTAGCCCGGCTCCGGTGTCAATGAGTATGATGTCTGCCCAGCGGTCAAAGACGCTGATTTGGCTGGTAATGCGGCTTAGCTGGGCGTCGCTCATATTGGCAAGTTGATAAATTCCCGAACCGCCAGACATAAACTTAATACCTCTAGGCCCGTCGGCTATAATATCGGTAATCCGGCATTTATCCTCCAGCAGATGCTGTAAACTGTACGGTGAGGAACAGCCTAACACGACGTCGACGTTGGCCAAGCCAAAATCAGCGTCAATTATCAGCACTTTTTGGCCAAGCGCTGATAATGCCAGTGCCAGATTAACCGTGAGATTGGTTTTTCCCACGCCCCCTTTTCCGCTGGTGATGGTAATCACTCTGGCACGGACCTCTGGCTGCTTAATGATAGGGTTTCTATGACCCGATTGGGACTTTTGTACCAGTTGGCGCAGTTTCTCAGCCTGATCGCGCATATTAATCCCTCAAAATCAGATTTGCCATTTTCTTGGGATTGGCCAGTTCAATGTCATCTGGAACATTTTGGCCATTTGTCACATAAGAAAGCGTCGTGGGAAACTGATAAACCAAGTTAAATATGGTGCCAAGATTAGCAGCTTCATCGATTTTTGTGAATAAAAATTTTTGCGGCGAGCAGATTGAGAACTTATCAACTATCTCCAGGGCATCTTTATATTTCGTGCTGCAGCTTAACACCAGATGAGTTTCAATATAAGGATCGGTCATCAGCATGGCTTTAAGCTCTTCCAACTGGTAGCTGTTGCGGGGGCTGCGGCCGGCAGTATCAATCAGCACTAGTTGCTTATCGCGGTGCCGGTATAATGCCGCTTTCATATCATCGGCAGAATAAACAATCTCAATGGGAACCCCGATGATGTCGGCATACGTTTTTAGTTGTTCGACAGCAGCGATGCGGTAAGTGTCAGCAGTAATCAGAGCCACCCGGCACCCTTCTTTGATTGCGAAGTTAGCCGCCAGTTTGGCTATGGTCGTCGTCTTGCCGACACCGGTAGGGCCAATTAAGGCAACTGCCTTAGAACCATGTGCTGGCGCCGTTATTCCTTCAACCCGCTGCAGATAACTGCAAAGACGCTCGCATAAAAGCTGTTTTATAATACCGGGGTCAGCTGACACAAATGATTTTTCGTCAGGCAGGCCCTTGATGATATTTTCTGCGATTTGCGGATCAACGTCATTTCTGATGAGCAATTCCAGCCAAAGCGAGTTTGCCCGTTCGGGCTGTGGCATTTTATGCAGCACTTGTTCAAGCATTTTGCGCATGTTAGCGATTTCGAGCTGAAGTGCCGTGACTTTTGCATCCTCTTCTGCCGCGCGCGGCGATGGCAGTTTCTTTTCCAGTGGCGACACCACAGCAGGTATAACGGCAGGTGGCATGGAAGCCGCGGTGTCGACAGCGGCCATCACTTCCACCATTTCCTTGCCAAAAAAACCAAAGAATCCTCCTTTGCGAAAACGGCGAGTGTGCAAAATTACCGCATCACGGCCCAGCGTATTTTTAACTTGCGCCATAGCTTCACTCATGGTATCTGCCGTGAATAATTTTACCTTCACTTAACTTTCACCATCCCCAGCGCTTGCACTTCTACCCGTGGTTCAATTTCGCCGTAGGACAAAACAACCAGGTTGGGTGCTACGCGTTCAGTGACTTTGCGGAAATATAGCCTAACTCCCGGGCTGGTAAGCACAATGGGTTGGAAACCGAGATTTGTGAGCTTAGGCAATTCGGCGGTGAGACTGTTGACCAGCAATTGCATGGTAGACGGGTCGAGCGTCACATATGACCCATGTTCGGTACGTTGCACCGACGTACTTATCATGTTTTCCAGATGAGGGTCTAGTGTCAGGCAAGTAAGCGTATTACCTTGCACATATTGTTTGGAGATATGTCTGGCAAGCGCATGTCGTACATATTCAGTCAAAATTTCCGGGTCTTTGGTTATCGTGCCGTAATCAGCGAGAGTCTCCAGGATTGTAACCATATCACGCACCGATACCCGTTCACGCAGTAGATTTGCTAATACTCTATGGATATCGCCTATCGATAAAATGCCAGGGATAAGTTCATCTACGACGGCCGGATAGTTTTGCTTAACCGATTCAATAAGCGTCTGCACTTCCTGACGTCCAATAATTTCATGCGCGTGGGATTTAATAACCTCGGTCAGATGGGTCGCGAGTACGGATACAGGATCAACAACGGTATACCCGGCTAATTCCGCTTGCTCACGTTGTCTTTCCTGAATCCAAAGCGCCGGTAAACCGAATGCCGGTTCGACCGTTTCGATGCCGGGAATGCTCTCAAAGGCAGTGCCCGGGTTCATTGCCAGATAGTGGTCAAGTAATAATTCGCCTCGGGTTATTTCTATCCCTCTCAGTTTAATGACGTAAATGTTCGGTTTTAATTGAATATTGTCGCGAATTCGGATGGTAGGAACGACAATGCCCATTTCAAGAGCGCACTGCCGGCGGATCATGACAATTCGGTCAAGCAGGTCGCCGCCTTGACTTACATCCACAAGTGGAATAAGACTATAGCCGATTTCAAGTTCCATCGGATCAACCTGAAGCAGCGCAATAACATTTTCCGGCTTCCGGACTTCTTCGATTTCTTTGGCCTCCTGCTCTACCATCGCACTTTCCTTGGCAGTTTTGGCAGTATTCTGTAATGCATAAGCCACTGCCAGTGATACCAGACTAAGCAGCCAAAACGGAACGGCCGGAAGTCCGGGAACTAGCCCTAGGAGCGCCAACATGGCACCGGCAATATAGAAGACCCGGGGGTTGGTAAAGATTTGGCTGGAAATATCTTGGCCTAAATTGGATTCGGATGCCGCCCTTGTTACGACAATGCCCGTGGCAGTCGAGATTAAGAGTGCCGGTATCTGATTTACCAGACCTTCGCCTACCGTGAGCAATGTATATACCTGAAGTGCCTGTAGAATCGACATGTCCCGCTGGACCATGCCGATGATAAAGCCGCCCACAATGTTGATGACAATAATAATGATGGCAGCAATAGCGTCGCCTTTGACAAATTTGCTGGCACCATCCATTGCTCCGTAAAAATCTGCCTCCCGCTGGATATTTTTCCGGCGCTGCCGGGCTTCGGCATCAGAAATAAGACCGGCGTTAAGATCAGCGTCAATGCTCATTTGTTTACCTGGCATGGCATCCAGCGTAAACCGCGCGGCAACTTCCGCAACGCGCTCCGCGCCTTTGGTAATGACTATGAACTGTATAATAATCAAAATAACAAAAACAATAAAACCGACAACTGGGCTACCGCCCACCACGAAGTTGCCAAATGCGGTAATCACTTCACCGGCATAGCCATCAAGCAGGATCAGCCTGGTGGAAGAAACATTAAGTGACAGACGGAATAATGTCGTCATGAGCAAAAGCGAAGGAAAGACCGAAAAATCCAAAGGCTCTACATTATAAATAGCGACCATAACGATAACCAATGAAAAGGTAATATTAAAAGCGAGGAATAAGTCCAGCAAGAACGGCGGCAGCGGAATAATCATCATCACCACGATGGTTATGACGGCTACCGCAACCATGACATCACTGTATTTTAGAAGTCTGGCAAGCGGTGATTGAGGCAGTGCCACTTATAAACGCTCCTTTTATGACAACCTTTTTTTCAGTCTGTAAACGTACGCCAGTACCTCAGCTACCGCCTGATAAAGTTCAGGCGGCACCTGCCCGCCGATATCCACTGTGGCGTAAAGCGCACGGGCTAAAGGTTTGTTTTCCACGATGGTTACCCGATTTTCCTGCGCAATATCCTTTATTCTTTGGGCGACCAGATCCTGCCCTTTGGCTATTAAGGTCGGCGCCGCCATGCCGGTTTCATAGCGAAGCGCAACGGCAAAGTGTGTAGGGTTAGTTATAATCACATCAGCTTTCGGCACTTCCTGCATCATCCGGCGCATAGCCATAGCACGCTGGCGCTCTTTGATCTTCCCTTTGATTTGTGGGTTGCCTTCGGTCTGTTTGTATTCTTCTTTAATTTCCTGTTTGCTCATTTTGAGGCTTTGATTATGCTCCCACCGCTGGTAAAAATAATCTAAGCCGGCCAAAACCAGCATAACTGCGCCAATTTGCAGCGCCAGATCGAGCGTGAGCGAGGCCACGGCTGCAAATGAATCAGCCAGGTCGGCGGAAATTAGCTTGGGTAGATCCAGCACTTCTTTGAGAATAAAGCGATAAATAAAATAACCAATAATGGCAACTTTGCAGATCGATTTAAGCAGTTCGACCAAGGAACGTTTCGAAAACAAACGGGAAAAGCCAGCGATAGGATCAATACGTTCAAAGCGGGGCAGCATAGGCTCTAGGGTGAAATAAAACCCAACCTGCAGCACGTTACTGACAAGTGAAACAATAACAATGGCGAGCATTACCGGCAGAGCTGTTTTAAAAAATACCAAAGATAAGGTAAGAAATAGGGCATAAACAAAGTTAACCGAAAATTCTGCGGAAAAATGACTATCATAAATAAAATGAAAAAGACCGGTTAATTCCTGGTACGTATAGGGGCCAACGATTTTCAGCGTGAAAAAAGCGGTAAGAATAACAAGCGCTGAATTCAGCTCCAGGCTGCGTGCAACCTGGCCTTTTTTGCGTGCTTCGTCCCGGCGCTTAGGTGTAGCCTCTTCTGTTTTTTCCTGATTAAAGAGTTGAAGGTCAAACGTATGCAGATGGAATGGCTCGGCAGTATTAGCGGACAATGGTTGCAAGGAGGCGGTAAACGTCTTGGTGCATGCCATTAAACGCCACCTCCAGAAAGAGAATATAAAAAGGAAGCGCCAGTGAAAGGACAAATACCCCCACGATGATTTTACCTGGCACTCCTACGACGAATATGTTCATTTGCGGCATGGTTCTTGCCAGAATGCCCAATGCGATATCAGTCAAAAAAACAGCGACAAGTACAGGTAAGCTGATTTTAAAAGCAATAATAAAGATACCCTTCACAATATCAACAAAAATAGCGGTAATTGCCGTATTCCATATCGAACTGCCAACAGGAATGAGTTTAAAGCTTGACGTTAGCGCAGTGAGCAGGAAATGGTGGCCGTTGGTAGACAAAAAAACAAGCAAAGCAAGTATGTATTTAAAATTGCCGATAAGCGGCATTTGTTGGCCTGATTGCGGATCAAAAATATTAATAATGCCAAAGCCGATTTGCATATCCAAAAGTTGGCCGGCTATTTGCACTGCTGAGAAAACAAGCGATGCGACATAGCCAATCATGATCCCGATGGCAAGTTCCCCCATGACGATAAGGATATATGCCGGTAAAGCATCCGGCGACGTATTAGGCGTATGGACTATAGGCGCCAGTAAACAGGCAAGCGCCAAAGCCAAACCACTCTTGGCATACGTAGGGACATTGCGGCTCCCGAAAATCGGGGCGGTAGTAAAGATGCCGCTAATGCGGCAAAAGACTAATAAAAAAAAACCTAGCTGATTTTGCAGCAAAGAATATATATCCAAGACTTTCCACCCAACTTATCGTATCATCTGCGGCAAACTTAGAAAAATCTGGCGGGTATAGTCTACCAGCAGATTCAATATCCATGGGCCAAATATTAAAATAGCGACAAAAACAGCAAGTATTTTAGGAATAAAGGACAGCGTCTGCTCCTGAATCTGTGTTGTAGCCTGGAAAATGCTGACCATGATACCCACGATCAGCCCTAAGCCAAGCATCGGCGCTGATACCAGCATAACCATGGTTAGCGCTTCCCTGCCGATTTGAATAGCCATATCGCCGGACATATGCCGTCTCCTTTTAGTTAAAGCTCGTAATGAGCGACCTTACGATCAGGTGCCAGCCGTCGACCAGAATAAATAACAACAGTTTAAACGGGAGCGATATCATTACCGGAGGAACCATCATCATTCCCATTGACATCAGGGTGCTGGCGACAACCATATCAATTACAATAAAGGGAATATAAATCAAAAAGCCGATTTGAAATGCAGTTTTGAGTTCGCTGATAACAAAAGCCGGAATTAGGGTGGCTGTAGGAATATCATCAGTGGAGTTAGGTCTTTCCCCTTCGGATAGGTTTACAAACAACGCGATATCATTTTCGCGTGTCTGTTTAAACATAAACGACCGCATCGGTTTCATCGCTTCGTCGAGCGCGGCCTCTTGAGTAATCTTACCGGCAAGATAAGGTTGTAAAGCCTGTTTGTTTACTTGTTCCAGGTAAGGAGACATGGTAAAGAAGGTAAGAAACAGCGCCAAGCCAATAAGAACCTGATTTGGCGGCATCTGCTGCGTAGCTAGGGCGCCTCGCAGAAAGGACAGGACAACGATAATCCGGGTAAAGGAGGTCATCATGATCAGAATGGAGGGAGCTAGGGACAGTACAGTCAGGGTAAGCAGGATTTGCAAGCTGAGCGCAACGTCTTTGGGATTATTTGCCGCCTCAACCCCGATGTTGATATTCGGAACCGGCACAAGTGGAACGGCGTTAACTTCAGAGGGCAGTAGCACAAAAAGAATAAATAAAACCATGAGCCTGTTTATTCGTCCTAACATTGCTACCTTACCTCTTCTCTTCTTTATCGCGTTCGGCATTGGTTGGGCCGAATACTGCTGGAAACTTTTGCGACATCTGCTGCAGCGAAGCAATATGCCGGTCAAATATCTGTTCGAATGCAGTTTGCGGCGACCTGGCAGGTGTTAGCTGCTTAAGTTTTTGGATTTCTTCTGCAGCCGTTACTTCCTGCAGCAGATTGATCGAATGATCGGTAACGCCTAACACGAGGACTTTGCCGGCAACTTCCACGATAAAAACTGCTTTGTTTGGTCCCAGAGGGACTGTGACCAGAATGCGATTGTCCCCCGCTGTTCCCAGGGTTCCCATACGTTGCCCCAGATATTTGGAGGTAAAATATGCCAAACCAATCACTGCGGAAAAGGTAACAATAAGCGAAATGACATAAGCAATTGTTGAAAATGCTGAAGAAGCGGCAGGCTGAGGTTCCTGATATTTCAGATATTCATTGGAAGCTGCGGCCGCTAATCCTGATAATAAAAGAAGGATAATTAGAAATAACAAAACGGAATAAATGTGCCTCAGCATATTAACCGACTGCTTTTCTGACGGCTTCTAGTACCCTGTCAGGCTGAAAGGGTTTTACGATAAAATCGCGGGCCCCGGATTGGATGGCTTCAATAACCATAGCTTGCTGTCCCATTGCGCTGCACATAATTATTTTGGCATTGGGATCCAGTTTTTTGATCTCCTTGACAGCAGTTATGCCGTCCATTTCCGGCATAGTAATATCCATTGTCGTAATGTCAGGCCGAAGTTCCTGATATTTTTCAACAGCCTGCAAGCCATTAGCGGCTTCCCCTACTACTTCATAGCCGTTTTTACCGAGGATGTCTTTGATCATCATGCGCATAAATGCAGCATCATCCACCACTAATACCCTAATTGCCATGAATCAATCTCTCCTATTAATGAATTTGTTTCTTTCGGTTACTGTAGATTATTAAGCCGGTCTATCGGATTTAAAATCTCGGTAATACGTACGCCGAAGTTTTCGTCGATAACCACAACTTCACCTTTAGCAATCAGCTTTCCGTTAACCAGGATATCAACCGGTTCGCCAGCCAGCTTGTCTAATTCAACAATAGAACCGGGAGCTAGTTCTAGGATATCGCGGATAAGCTTGCGTGTGCGACCCAATTCCACGGTAACTTGCAGCGGGACGTCCATAATCAGGCTGATATTGGTATCGGCAGCCGTTAAAGCCGCAGGTTTCAGCGGGGCAAACTGCACAGGTTGAACCGTCACATTGGGAGCAGGCGCAGCTCGGTTCACCGCTGTTTGCTGCGCAGCGGCCAATGGTTGACTGTATGCGGACACTGGTTCGCGGTACATTGGCTGCTGTACGGCAGGGGGCGGCGGTGTCGTTTTTGACGGCGGCGGCGCCGGCGGTTGCACGGCACCCAGCAGACTGTTCACCATTTCTTTGGCGACGCTGAGCGGCAGGATTTGCATGATTTCACTGTCGATTAAGTCCTCGACTTCCATCCGGAAGGAAACCCGAGCAATGGGTTCATCACCGGCAACCATATTGGTTACTACAGCATCGGATGCAAAATCAATCCGACTGGAGATGGGCGGAGTGATGTCAACTTTCTTTTTAAAGATCGTTGACATGGCAGTAGCCACCGACCCCATCATCTGGTTCATGGCCTCGGTTACAGCGCTCGCGGCCAGTTCATCAAGCGCTGGCGCCGGATTGGAGCCGTCCCCGCCCATCATCAGGTCAGCGATAATGAGGGCATCGCGTTCCCGGATAGCCAGCATATTGCTGCCAACGATTCCTTGGTTGTAACCTACCTCAATCACTAAATATGGCAATGGAAATTCATGTTTGATATTATTCAGCGTAGTGCATATTACCCGGGGCGTAGTAATGGATACTCTGCGCGCGAGTAATATCGACAATGTTGTTGCTGCGCTTCCCATAGATATATTGCCGATTTCACCGAGAGCATCCACCTCAATGTCTGAAAGCGCGTCGCCCGTTTCGTCCGGTGATGAAATCGGTTCGCCTCGCAGCAGAGCATCTATTTCTTCTTGTGTGAGGAATCCGTCGCTCATGTTTCCTCATCTCCTTCAGTTACAATCTTAGTAATCTGAATACCTAGCTTGTGGTTGGAAACACCTGGTCTACCCCGGAATTTTTCGTACTGGCCAACGATAATGCTCAGTTCATCCGTTACTTTCGTTTCCAGTTGCAGAACATCGCCGACCGCAAGGTCGAGCAACTCCTGAACAGATACGGTAACTCGCCCCAACTCGGCAACCATAGGAATAAAAGTGGTTTCCAGTCTCCGCTGCAAGGCATTAATATTTTCATTGGAGGAATTTTTCGAGATGGATGATGCGACCCAAAACGTCGTAGTTAGTTTAGACATAATGGGTTCCAACACCAGATAAGGTATGCAGATATTAACAAGCCCCTCCGCCTGACCGATTTGCGCCTGCAATGTAATAATTACCACCATATCGTTAGGAGGAACAATCTGTGTAAATTGGGGGTTTGTTTCAATGACTTCCATCCGGGGCTCGATAGTAACAACTTGTTTCCATGCATCCTGAAAACTTTCGAGAGCCTTATTAATCACCCGCTTAATAATCGCTTCCTCAATGTCTGTCAGAGCACGGGCCTTTGCCGGCGGCAGGCCCAATCCGCCAAACATCCGATCAATAATTGCAAAGACAATATTGGGGTTGATCTCCAATATGGCGTTACCTTTGAGCGGGCGCATCTGAAAAACGCTGATTACACTCGGATTAGGCAGCGAGCGGATAAATTCCTCATACGTGAGTTGGTCGACGGAAGCTACATTGATGTGCACCAATGTGCGTAAATGGGCAGAGAGATAGGTGTTGAGAAGGCGGGCAAAGTTTTCATGCAACATGTATAAGGTGCGGATTTGATCTTTGGAAAACTTATCAGGACGCTTAAAGTCATAGACTTTGACTTTGCGCTGTTTTTGCTCGCTCTTAATCTCTTCTGCAGAAACTACGCCAGTTGAAAGTGCTGAAAGCAACTCATCAATTTCAGACTGTGATAAAACGTCTGAGCCAGCCATTCTCTCCCCCCTTCCAGTCAACTATTAATTATTGAAGCACAAAATGAGTTATGTAGACTTGATATACTCTTTCTTCGCCCAAGGCTTTATTGATTTCATTCTTTAGCATCTCTTTCATTTGCTCGTGTTTCTGGGCGTCATAATCTTCGACTTTTTGCGACCTTAAAAACTGAATTGTGGCATCAAGAATTTTAATTTCCTCAGGAGAGGGCATTTTTCCTTCTTTGGGAGCGCTTTTCTTGTCGGGTTTTAGCTCAAGGATGATGCCGATTTTTAGATATCTGCCGCTGTTGACGCCGCCAATATTGAGGATAATCCCCTCTTTGGCGTCGCCGAGCTTCATAAACACACCGGGTTCTCGCTGCGCTTTTTTATCAGCTTTTTCAGCTACAATATTCGTAGCTATGTAATACGACACGCCACCTGCTAAGGCCAGCCCTGCTACAATCATGCCGACAATCAGCATCAATGGGAATTTTTTTTCTCCATCAGCCACATTGAAACCTCCCTGTTTCGACAAAATATCACAAAATCGCTTGTTGTGTATTCGCGTTTGGTTAGATACGGGCGCCGCGATTGAGCGCACGTTTATATTCCACAACCCGGCGGACGATTTCGTCCGCAGTTTCCTCGACGATTAGCTTTTTGCCCGTGGTAAGGGTAATGACTGTATCCGGAGTTTCCTCAATGGTCTCAATCAGGTCTGCGTTGATAATCATTTCGTGATCCTGTGCTTTGAAGCGTGTAACTCTAATCATAATAGCCCGACCTCCGAAATTGAGATTAGGGGGGATGCGGTCCCCCCTTCATGTTACCTTTTTAAATTAGCCAACTCCTGAAGCATTTCATCGGTGACCGAAATAATCTTGGAGTTAGCCTGAAAACCGCGCTGGGTAATAATCATGTTGCTGAATTCTTGGGCAAGGTCGACATTAGCCATTTCCAACGTACCGGGGTTGAAGGTGCCGCGCCCACCCGTTCCTGTCGTGCCTATTTGCGGTTCGCCCGAATTGTTGGAACGGGTAAAAAGGTTATCACCGACTTTGGTTAGACCCGCGGGGTTATTGAAGGTGGCTAAGGCAACCTGCGCCATTGCCTGACTCTGACCGTTAGTGAAACGACCGTAGATAACCCCGCTCGGATCAATAGTTGTGCTGTCAAGGGTCCCTGCAGAATAACCACTCTGGTTTACTGCCGAGGCGGTTGATGCACCACCAAATTGTGTCATTTTCGAACCAGGGGTATTAAAAGTAGGGGTTAAAACCAGGTTGGGCACACCATATGCAGACAAATCCAAAACAACTGTACGCGCATTGTTGGCGCTGTTATAGCCTGAGAATTGCCCCATATTTGCTGCGGCTGTGCTAAAC
>JAOACF010000020.1 GCA_026417995.1 Negativicutes bacterium | reverse complement strand
GGGTAAAATCGCGAAGTTCCCGAACAGGCTGGGACGGAATGAAACTTCCTTTTAACAGGCCGGCTCGCAATAAAGAAGCGATCCATTCTGCATCCTTCATGTCGGTTTTTCGGCCAGGGACATTGCGCATGTGGCGGGCGTTGGTAACCAAAATAACCATGGTAGAGTTAAACGCCCCCTCTAAAGCCTGGTAAACAGGCTGCCAATACACCCCAGTGCTTTCCATGGCTACATGCCGGCAATTTAGCTCTTCCAGCCACTGGCGAAGCTGCTCTAATCCAGAAGGGAGCGTAGAGAAGATGCGGATCTGAGAGGGAGCATTCTCGCAAAGAAAACAGGCGACGACAGAATCCCGGTGAACGTCAAGACCGGCGCAACGCTCTAAAACAATTTCCATAATCAAGAACACCTCCTGCGAAATACCAACAGGACAGGACGGTTGCCAGAGATAAAACGAAGATTAACACTCGTACTCTTCCAAAGAAGGTCACAATGGGATGTGCTCAATGGCAACCAAGTTATGTTAGGGGACGGGGTAAAAAACCACCAAAAACAATCCAACTTTTTACCTGTCCAGTTCCATTGTCGCATGAAAGTATTCAGTTTAAAACCCATTTTCATACATGGGTTGTGATAAAAGTACATGACCTGTTAGGGGGAAATTTATGTTTAAAAACCGGCTTAAAAAAACCTTAAAGGAAGGAAAACCCGCTTTTGGCATTTTTGCGATGTGCAATTCGCCCGATCTGATTGAGATAATCGGTCTCGCCGGTTTTGATTTTGTAATCATCGATACTGAGCACGGTCCGCTCACGGTCGAATCGACGCAGCATCTGATAAGGGCGGCTGAGCTTAGAGATTTAACCCCGATAATACGGGTGACAGAAGGCACCGAGACCATCATTCTGCGTTCTCTGGATGTAGGGGCTCATGGGATTCAGGTTCCTCAGGTCAACGATCCGGTCGCTGCCCGGAAATTGGTAGAATATGCGAAATACTATCCGGAAGGACGACGCGGGATTGCCATGCCCCGAGCCGCCAATTATGGCGCAATGAATATCACGGAATATCTGAAAGCGAGCAATGAGGAAACCCTTGTAGTAACACATTGTGAAAACAAGGAGTGCCTTGACAATTTAGAAAAAATCGCACAAACGCCCGGGATTGACGTCATTTTCCTAGGGCCGTTTGATATGTCCCAATCATTAGGCATACCTGGTCAGGTCAGTCATCCGCTAATCCAGGACGCGGCGAAAAGAATAGTTGAGGTTTGCCGGGCAAATGGAAAAGCGGCCGGTATTTTCGTTGCGAATGGCGAGCAGGCCAAAAAGCGGGCGGAGGAAGGTTTTCAGTACATTGCAATCGGTATGGACATTATATTGTTTAAGCGGATTTGCGAGATGGAAATTTCGGCGGCTGGAAAATAGAAGGTTTGGTGCCGACAGTATAAGTCTGAAACGGAGGCTTATTAATGTATCGCATACTAACGATTAATCCAGGATCTACGTCTACCAAGCTAGGAATTTATGAAGATACGCAAGAGGTACTTGTGCAAAATTTAAGCCATAGCGCAACGGAACTTGCCGAGTTTCCGTGCGTAGCCGATCAATTTGAATACCGCCTGGAAAAAATCAATCAGTTTCTGCAGGCAAATCAGCTTAAAGCAGAGGATTTCGCCGCGATTGTTGGGCGGGGCGGGCTTTTAAAGCCGATGGTAAGTGGTACTTATGCAATCAATAACAGCATGCTGGATGACTTAAAGCACAGCCGCTACGGCTCCCATGCTTCTAACTTAGGAGCGATGCTGGCGGACAGGCTGGCCAAACAGGCTAATTGTCCTTCCTTTATTGTAGATCCGGTAGTAGTCGACGAACTGGATCCTATCGCCCGCATTTGCGGCCGGCCAGAGATTGAGCGGCGCACCATCTTTCATGCCTTAAACCAAAAAGCGGTCGCGAAGCGATTTGCAAAAAGCATTGATCGTCCTTATCATGAGCTTAATTTGATTATCGCTCATTTAGGAGGCGGCATATCAGTTGGCTGCCATAAGCAGGGCAGCGTAGTCGAGGTAAATAATGCACTTGACGGCGAGGGCCCGTTTACGCCGGAAAGAGCCGGTACTTTACCGGCCGGTCAGTTTGCCGAAGTTATTGTAAAGAATCAGCTAAGCTTGGAAGCTGTTGCTAAAATGCTCGCCGGCAAAGGTGGTTTGGTAGCGCATCTAGGAACCAATGACGCCCGTGAAGTCGAGAAGCGGATTGAAAATGGCGACCAGGAAGCAAAACTGATTTATGATGCCATGATCTACCAAATTGCCCGCTATATCGCTGCCGCGGCTGTTCCCGTTTGCGGCAAGGTCGACAATATCATTCTTACCGGAGGCATCGCCTATTCCAAGTATCTGACGGAAAAGTTGAAAGAATATATCGGATTTATTGCTCCGGTTATTGTGTTGCCTGGCGAAAACGAACTCCAGGCCTTGGCAGAAGGCGCTTATCGGGTGCTAGCAGGCGAAGAAGAAGCGAAGGTATACAAGTAAAACAGTAGTTTTTGCCGAACAGTCGGCGTTATATAATCTGTTAGATCGGCCAAGTGGGCCGGTCTTTTTGCTTGAAATGAATGCGGCAGGAAAGCAGGTTGCCTTCTGCTAAGTGCTAATTAACGTAGCAAATAAATTAGTTGTTTTTCCAACGGCAATGTTTTACCATTATGGTAGATAGACAAACTGCAAGGGGTGGGGAGGAGTAAGCTTGAAACTGACGGTTGTTGTCGATAACTGTGTTCCATTAAGTTTGCCCGCTCCGTTTTTGGGTGAGCACGGCTTAGCTTTATTGCTTGAGACCGGGGATAAAAAAATCTTGATTGATACCGGACAGTCCCAGGCTGTAATCCATAATCTCAGCTTGCTTGGCCTGCACCCCGCTGCCCTTGATATGATAGTGCTAAGTCACGGACATTATGATCATACGGCAGGCTTAATTTATGTACTTAAACAACGACAGAGTCCCATAGCTGTTTATGCGCATAGCGACATTTTTACCGAACGATATGCCGCGAAAGGTGCAAGCAAAAGGCCGGCAGGCATTCCTTATAACCAGTCAACGCTTACCGCGCTGGGGGCGGAGTGGACTTTTTGCAGCGGCGTGACAGAGATACTTCCCGGCTTATGGTTTAGCGGTCAAATTCCCCGGGAGACCGATTACGAAACAGGCGATAATAAACTGGTCATCTGCGGTGCGGAGGGCCGCGACTGTCGCGATCCTTTGCTTGATGACACGGTTTTGTATGTACAAACAGGCAAAGGATTGGTGGTCATCGGGGGCTGTACGCATTCAGGGATGATTAACGCTATCGAATATGGGCTGAAAGTTACCGGAGAGCGGCGGCTGCACGGCTGGATTGGCGGTACGCATCTGGGACCTGCTTCGGCTGAGCAGCAGCATAAGTCGCTTAACACGCTTGCCGGATACGAGCCTGAATTTATCGCCGCCGGACACTGCACGGGTTTTTCTATGATGGCGGCATTGGCGGCGCGCTTCGGTGATAAATTTATTACGGCCTTTGTCGGTATAGTCATTGAATTTTAGATTTGTATGCTGTGTGACCGAATCGCAGGGTCGGGCGGCAAGCCTATCCCCTGGTTTTCTCGCGCGATGCTTACAGCTTAACATAAAAAAGAGCAGATTTTGCAGAGGTTTTTGCCGCTGCTGTTAGAAGTATTAATAGATTTTCAAAAATGCTGGAAAAGAGGACGGCTGTGTCAAACCGTATTTCCATAGACCGTGAATTATGTATTAACTATCGTTACACTCGCACGGATTGTCGCCGGTGCCGGGAGGCATGCCCGGAATTAAGCGCCGCCGACGAGGCTCGGCTGGGTGAGAGGTGCGCAGCATGCGGTCTGTGCGTTTCCGCCTGTCCGACCGAAGCGGTAATGCTTGAAGGGTTGGCTGTCCATGAAATCGAAAAGCTGCTGGCAGAGCCGGGAACGGTGATATTCCGCTGCAGCCGGCAGCAGGAGGGGAACTGGCCTTGCTTGGGCTTTCTCGACGTCCGCCTGCTATTGGCGTTAGCCTATAGCCATGAGAACGACGACCGGCAAGTGATTGTGGACAATAGTGGTTGTGCGGCGTGCAAGCCGCATGTGGCGCAGTATCTTGATCATACTATTGAACAGGTGAACCGTTTTCTGCAAGCAAGCGGGCGAAGGTCGGTTATTTACGGTGCTGCGGCGCTTCAGACGGTGAAAGCCAAGACTATATCACGCCGGCAGTTCTTCAGCAGTCTGTTTGGCTCGGCTGTGGCAACCGTAAGAGAAGTAGTTGCTCCTGGGTTATTGGCTTTTCAGCGATTGCCACGTTTCGCTTGGTTTGAGCGCTTTGTTCGTTCGCAGATCGCAATGCCAGTAATGCAGCAAACTGCCTTTAAAACGCTTACTATGAGCTCGCTGTGCGATGGGTGCGGCATTTGCGCCGGCGTTTGCCAGCGAAAGGCTCTCACATCGCAGGTAAATGGGCAGAACTTGGAGTTTGAGCACGACCCCTTGCAATGCTCTGGCTGTAATGTTTGCATCAAGCATTGCCCTCAGGCGGCTATCCAATTCAGCGATACGGCCGTTCTTGCTAAACAAAAAGTCAGGAGCGTCGAGTTGCCTGTATGCCGGGATTGCGGTGTGCCTTTTCAGCCTATCGGCGGTTTTTCTGTCTGTATGGACTGCCTGTTGAAGGATAAGATACAGTCGATTTGGTAGCAAATTTTGGAGGATTTATGCTCTACGATACTCATATCCATACCCGTTTTTCCCATGACTCACGGATGAACATCGAGGATGCTATTCAGAAAGCCCAAGAAATGGGTTTGGGCATTACCATTACGGAGCACATTGACCTGAATTATCCCGATCCCGCGGCATTCCGGGTTGATATCCCTTGCTATCTTGCCGCGTATGAGCAATATCGCAGCAAAACTGTTTTGCTTGGCATTGAAGTAGGGCTAGGCGTGGAAATAGCCACCAAGAACCAAACGCTTATTGCGAGGCACCCGTTTGATTATGTGCTTGGATCTATCCACCTTGTCGACGGCATTGACCTCTACATCGACGCGTTTTATCGCGGCCGTGACAAGCGGCAAGCTTATGACCGGTATCTGGAAACCATGTTGGATTGCCTCCGGTGTCATGACACGATCGACAGTCTAGGGCATATTGATTATATCTGCCGCTACGCGAAGTTTCACGACCCGGAACTATATTACAGCGAGTGCTCGGATAAAATTGACCACGTATTGATGGCTCTTGCCGACAACGGTAAATGCCTGGAGCTTAATACCCGGCGTCTGAACAAGAAATCTGTAGTTGAAAATTTAATTCCTATCTACCGGCGTTTTTATGAACTGGGAGGAAGATATATCACAATTGGCTCAGACGCCCATACACCTAAAGACATCGGCAAAAATTTTCAGGAAGCATGGGAAATTGCTGAAATTTGCAAGCTCAGGCCGGTATGGTTCGAGCAGCGCCGCATGCAATATGTTGCTACGCAATGAGCAAATAAAAACAGACGAGACGGCTCGTCTGTTTTACGGCATTTATTTTTTTCTGGCGTTGGCATCTTTTTCACTGACTTTTGGCGAAAGCTCCTTGGCTGCATCTAAGGAGGCTTTCTTATTTTTATCATTTTTACCGCCTGGCAGATCTTTAAAGCCCATACTTTAACACCTCCTGGCAATAGTGTTCCCGGAAACCAGGAAATATACAAATTTCTCCATATAACCTTTACCTGTATACTGAATACATTTAGCATTTTTGTGGCAGGCATTACCTTTGTATTCTCTTCCCTGCTCCTCTATAATAGTCTGTGTTATTATGTAGACTTAAAGGGGGGGAGATGGAAATGAGAAAACGAGCGTTTTTAAGCGCCGTGCTTCTGGCTACAAGCCTCTTGTTTCCGCTAAGTATAGGCAGTGCGTCTCCGGTTAGGGGGTTTACATATTCTTATATAAACGAAGCGGGAAGCGTACGCGGCAAAAAAATTGTGCTTGATCCCGGCCATGGCGGGTTTGACACAGGAGCAGTAAGAAGAAGCGGACTAAAAGAAAAAGAAGTGACGCTGGCTATTTCAACCGAACTTAAATTACTGCTTGAAGCGCAAGGGGCGGAAGTCATCCTGACCCGAGATAATGATCGCGGGGTTGCCGAAAAATATGTCTCGGCGCGCGGCGAACTGCAAGCAAGGGCGGATACAGCGAATCGTGCCGGGGCTGACCTGTTTATCAGTATCCATGCCGACGCCTTTGAAGACCGAAGCGTTGGTGGCACAACGACATATTACTTTGCTAAATCAGGCAAGGATGCCTGGTTGGCTGCAGCAATCCAGCGCAATTTGACCGCTTCACTGCAGCTAAAGGACCGGGGATACCTGGTCAATGATTTTTATGTATTGAAACATACTTCCATGCCGGCAGCACTCGTGGAGGTCGCTTTTATTTCAAATCCGGCGGAGGAAAGCTTGCTCAAGAGTAAAGCTTTTATCCAAAAGGCCGCGCAAGGGATTTTCCGCGGCATAGCCGTTTATTTGGCAGATTCAGTATAAAGATAGGTTATCAGTATTTACTTTCCGGGCATTATACGTTACAATTTAGATTGTTAACTGCTCCTTATAAAAAGGTTAACAATATTTTTTGTTGTCGTAGGTGACCGTATGAGAACAAACGAAATTGTTGATTTGGGAGAGCGGGTACTGGCTGGGCATTTGCTTACTTACAATGAGGCAATTACGCTGGCGAGCATTGACGACACTGATATTCCGCTCCTGGCGGCTTATGCTCATAAAATACGGGCCGCCTTTGCCGGTAACGGCGTTGAGATGTGCGGCATTATTAACGCCCGTTCGGGGAGATGCGCCGAAGACTGTAAATTCTGCGCCCAATCTGCTTATTACGTGACTGAAGCTCCTGTGTATCCCTTGCTTGACAGTAAGGAAATTGTAGAACAGGCAAAAAAAATCAAAGCGCTGGGCGCTACACGCGTCAGCGTCGTTACCAGTGGTAAGGGAATGGAGCGGGATGCAGACTTTCCGCGTATTCTCGCGGCTATTCGTGACGTTATTGATGCCACCGGACTCGCCGTATGCGCAAATTTAGGCACGATCAGCCGGGAACAGGCAATAGAGCTGGCTAGGTCCGGAGTCAAACGGTATGCGCACAATCTGGAGACTAGCGCTCAATTCTATCCGAGTATATGCAGCACACATTCATTTGAAGACCGCCTGGAGACGCTCAAAGCAGTAAAAGATGCGGGGCTTGAACTGTGTTCCGGCGGTATCATCGGCTTGGGAGAAACATGGCGGGATCGCGTAGAACTGGCCTTTAAACTACGAGAGTTTAATGTCCAATCAGTTCCGGTAAATATATTAAATCCGCTTAAAGGAACTGCACTGGAGAACAGATTTCCGCCTAAACCATTGGAAACACTGAAAACGTTTGCGCTGTTCCGTTTTATTTTACCGAGTACGGTTTTACGGCCGGCCGGCGGCCGCGAATTGAATCTGCGAGATATGCAGGGCGCGCTGATGTTGGCGGGCGCCAATGGCCTGATTGTTGGCAACTACCTGACTTTCACCGGACGTGATGCCGCTCAGGACTTCGTAATGATAAAAGACGCGGGATTTTTTCCTGCTCATTAGACAGGAGGATGATTATGAGTTACGATCTAATTTTTGAATTAGGAAGAAAAGTGTTGAGCGGAGGGGCAATTACCCAGGAAGAGGCCGTGGCATTAACGCGTATTGATGAGATAGATATTCCCATCCTATTGGCTGTCGCCAATAAAGTCCGCGAGAAATTTACAGGCAATCGCGTCGATACCTGCGAAATTGTTAATGCCCGTTCGGGAGGCTGCTCTGAAAACTGCAAGTTTTGCGCTCAGTCTGCTCATCATGAGGCCAAGATCGAAGTGTATCCGCTAATGAGCGAAGCGGAAATTTTGGCCGCCGCAAAGAAAGCGGAAGCCGATGGTGCATATCGGTTTTGCATTGTGACTGCTGGTCGCGGTATGGAAGGCGACCCGGATTTTGAGCGGATCGTGGGAGCGATACGAAAGATTGGTGAGGAAACGTCGCTAGGACGCTGCTGTTCGCTTGGTACATTGCAGGACGAGCATGTGCGTGAACTTAAGGCAGCGGGAATTAGCCGGTACCATCATAATCTCGAAACCAGCCGCAGCTTTTTTCACGCGATTTGTACTACGCATACATATGAAGAACGTATTGAAACAATTAAAAGGATAAAAAAAGCCGGCCTCCAGGTATGCTCCGGCGGTATCATCGGCTTAGGGGAGAGCTGGCAGCAGCGGATAGAACTTGCTTTTACCCTGAGAGAGCTTGACGTAGACTCCGTACCGATTAACGTTCTGAACTCAATCAAGGGTACGGCGATGGAGGGGCAGACTCGGCTGCGCCCTATGGAAATACTACAAACATTTGCCATCTTCCGGCTGATACTGCCGACCAAGATTATTCGCTACGCCGGCGGACGTGAACATAATCTAGGGGAACTGGTGCCACTCGGCTTTCTGTCAGGAATTAACGGCATGCTAATTGGCAATTACCTTACAACTCAGGGCAAAGGTGCTGCCGAGGATTTGGCGATGGTTGCCAATTTGGGACTTAATCCCATGCAGCCGTGTGCAAAAGATCATCAATAAGCATTATGCAAAAGAGACAACCTAACGGTCGTCTCTTTTTGTCATCTTGTCAGAAAGTATAACTTTCTGACTGCGAAATAAGGGCATAGGCTTCGCAGACGCTAAAAGCTTGGCGATAGCCATTTTTCTTTATGTATTGCGGGGTGTTTTTGCGGCAACAGAGTATACTATTGACTAAAAATCGCCAGCTGTAATATAATAAATACGCCAAACCCTGGGGGGGTATATGAAGTGAAAGATCAGGCTAAAAAACAAGCTGTATTAAAGAGTTTACGGCGAATAGAAGGACAGGTGCGCGGCCTGCAAAGCATGGTCGAGGAAGATCGTTACTGTATTGATGTGCTGATTCAAGTGCAGGCGGTCAGGGCGGCATTGACTCAAGTGGGGTTAGCGGTCCTGGAGCAGCATGCCAAAGGGTGTGTGACCCACGCAGTACAACAGGGCAATAGTGAAATTATTGATGAAATGTTGGATGCAATCAAGAAGTTTATGCGATAGGAGGAGTCTCATGCACCAGATTGTTTTTCGGGTCACAGGCATGACTTGCGCCGCGTGCTCCGCCCGCGTTGAGCGAAAAGTAAAGACGGTGACTGGCGTGGTCGAAGCAAGTGTTAACCTGGCGCTGGAGAAGTTAACAGTCGAATACGATCCGGGCATTGTTTTGCCACAAGCCCTTATACAGGCGGTAAGGGAAGCCGGTTACGACGTGGCGCTCAACAAAAAAGAGTATAACGTATCAGGCATGACCTGCGCTGCTTGTTCCTCACGCGTAGAGCGGGCAGTCAAAAAAATCCCCGGGGTTTTAGCTGTCAATGTCAATCTGGCTTTGAATAAACTTAGCGCGGAAACGGCAGAAACGGTCACAGACAAGGATATCATTGCCGCAGTGGAAAATGCAGGCTACCAGGCCGCACCGATAGATAATGCACTGGAAAAGCAGGACCGGGAGCAGGAACGGCGGGAAAGCGAGATTCGCCGTCAACAGCATCTTTTTCTGTTTGCCGCGTTTTTTTCTATCCCGCTCGTATTTGTCATGTTCGCCGAAATGTTAGCGTGGCATTACTACCTGCCGGATTTTATATTCAGTAAATACTTTCAACTAGCTGTCGCTACGCCCGTGCAGTTCTATGCCGGCTGGCAATTTTACCGTGACGCATACATTGCGCTAAGCCATGGTGGCGCCAATATGTCCGTATTGGTAGCTTTGGGTACAAGCGCTGCTTATTTTTTCAGTATCTACCATACCGTGCTGGCGGAAGGACCGGTCTATTACGAGACGTCGGCGATATTGATCACGCTTATTCTTTTAGGGAAGTTACTTGAAGCAATATCTAAAGGCAGAACTTCTGAAGCAATCCGCAAGCTAATGAGTTTACAGGCGAAAACCGCCCGCGTGATGCGGGACGGGCACGAATTTGACGTTCCGGTTGAGGAGGTAATGGTGGGCGATATTGTGGTTGTACGGCCGGGAGAAAAAGTGCCGGTGGACGGGGTGATTATCGAGGGAGCTTCGGCAATCGACGAAGCAATGCTGACCGGAGAGAGCCTGCCTGTCGATAAACAAGCCGGCGACAAGGTAATTGGCGCGACGCTGAATAAATTCGGCGCTTTTCGGATGGAGGCGACGAAAGTGGGCAAAGATACGGCGCTTGCCCAGATTATCAAAATCGTTGAAGAAGCCCAAGGATCCAAGGCGCCGATACAAAGGCTGGCGGATATTATTTCCGGCTACTTTGTTCCTGTCGTCATCGGCATAGCGGCACTTACTTTTATTGCCTGGTATTTCTGGCTGAAGCCGGGGCAAGCGGATACCGCCTTGTTGAACGCAACGGCCGTACTTGTAATCGCCTGTCCCTGTGCTTTGGGACTGGCTACGCCGACCTCCATCATGGTGGGAACGGGGCGCGGCGCGGAGATGGGCATTTTGTTTAAAGGCGGCGAACACTTAGAGAAGGCTCATCAGGTAAACGCCATTGTTCTTGATAAAACCGGGACAATTACCAAGGGTGAGCCGGAATTGACCGATGTCGTGATGATAAATGCAGCATTAAGCAAGGATGAGATGCTGTTGCTGGTTGCAGCGGCTGAAAAGCAGT
The DNA here is from genome assembly GCA_026417995.1 of Negativicutes bacterium. Taxonomy (GTDB): domain Bacteria; phylum Bacillota; class Negativicutes; order Sporomusales; family JAOACF01; genus JAOACF01. The sequence continues at coordinate 18,070 of JAOACF010000020.1, read as the reverse complement.
CCGAGCATCCGTTGGCTCAGGCTATTGTTAAAGGGGCGGAGAAGAAAGCATTTAGCATACCTACCGCCACCGACTTTCTGGCCGTGCCTGGCGCGGGAGTTACTGCCGCCGTTAACGGACGCAGTATAACGGTCGGAACCCGGAAACTCATGCACCGACATGGCATAGACTATCAAGCAGTTTTGCCGCAGGTGGAAGCACTGGAGAGCGAAGGTAAAACGGTAATGTTCGCCGCTATCGATAATACACTGACAGGAGTAGTCGCAGTCGCCGATACCGTTAAGGACGATGCGGCTGAAGCCGTTGCCAGCCTGCGGGATCTTGGTATAGAAGTGTGGATGATTACCGGCGATAATCGTAGGACGGCTGAGGCGATTGGCAGGCAGGTAAATATTCAAAATATCATGGCGGAAGTGCTTCCGGAGGATAAAGCCGAGCAGGTGCAGCGGCTTAAGCGCGAAGGGAAAACGGTAGCCATGGTGGGTGATGGCATCAATGACGCTCCAGCGCTGGCGACAGCAGATGTAGGTATTGCAATGGGAACTGGTGCCGATGTAGCTATCGAAGCAGGAGATATTACCTTAATCAGAGGCGACCTTAAGGGGATTGGGACCGCCATTGCGCTTAGCCGTGCCACGATGCGCAACATCAAACAAAACCTGTTTTGGGCTTTCTTTTATAACGTGATTGGCATTCCCATTTCTGCCGCTGGTTTTTTGTCGCCCATGATCGCCGGCGCTGCCATGGCCTTCAGTTCGGTGTCGGTCGTAACCAATGCGCTGCGTCTCCGAGGGGTAAAATTGTAGGTACAATGTCATACTATAGCATGTCACCAATATTCTTGCGTTGACCGTTGCAGTCTTCACGGAATATAATGGAAATAGCTGATAACAGGGGGGCAAGGAATGAGCAAGATTACTGAGTTGGTAAACCAAAAGGTCTGGGCAGTAGTTGGAGCTAATAATAACCGCGAGAAATTTGGCTATAAAATTTACAAGTTTATGCTGGATGCCGGATATCAGGTTTATCCTGTCAATCCGGGTCTCACGGAGGTTCTCGGCAATAAATGTTACGCCAGCCTCAAAGACCTACCCGTGAAGCCGGACGTGGTGGACTTTGTCGTTCCGGCTAAGGTGGGCGAGCAAGTGGTGCGCGAATGTGCCGAGTTAGGGATTCAGCAAGTTTGGCTGCAGCCCGGCGCTGATAGTGCCTCGGTTATAAAGCTGGCGGAGGAACTTGGTCTCAATGTGACCTGCGCGTGTATTATGGCCGAGGCCCGTAAGCATGGGATAGGGTTAAACTCTTAAGCGATCTATAGTGAATTGGAGGGAAATGATATGAGTGCATTAACGGTTAATGAAAGCAGCTTTCAAGAAGAAGTAATAGAGTCGGCAATACCGGTATTAGTGGATTTCTGGGCGCCCTGGTGCGGATACTGCCAGAAACTAACGCCGATCATTGATGAATTGGCCGGTGAAATGAGCGAGAAACTTAAGGTCGTGAAGGTCAATGTTGACGAAAATCGCAGTCTCGCCCAAAAATATGGGGTTATGAGCTTACCGACCATGGTCCTCTTCAAAAATGGCGAACAAGCGGAAAAAATGATGGGCTTTATGCCCAAATCAGCGATTGCCGCAAAAATCAATCCCTTAATTTAGAAAAAGTGCGTTCCCCCGGGGGACGCACTTTTTGGCATAATCAGGCATTCCGGCGAATAGGAAAATAGCATAGCCATCCCTACAGGAGGAAAGCCATGCCCAATACAGCCAAAATCATTTTAGCCGGTTCGCCGAACGTAGGAAAAAGCGTGATCTTTAATTATTTAACCGGGGCTTATGTTACAGTCTCAAACTATCCGGGCACGACAGTTGACGTTGCCAGGGGGAAATGCCGGCATCAGGGCAAGGAGTTTGAGGTAATTGATACTCCGGGCATTTATTCAATTATACCAATCACTGACGAAGAGCGTGTCACCCGGGAGCTCTTGGAAGAGGAAGACGCTTCTCTAATCGTTCACGTAGTGGACGCAAAAAACCTCGGCCGCATGCTGCCCTTAACGCTGCAATTTCTCGAAGCCGGTCTGCCGGTAGTTTTGGTTGTCAACTTAATTGATGAAGCTGAGGCCAAAGGTATCCGTATTAACAGCCGGAGGCTTTCGGAGTTGCTTGGCATACCGGTTGTAGCTACTACCGCCGTGCGAAAAGTCGGCCTGGAAGAACTTAAGCGGGTGATGTGCGGGTACAGTAAATCTGAACTAAAGCATTTTAGTTATTCGCCTGAACTTGAGGAAGGCATAGCTCGCCTGGAAAAGCAGCTTTACGGCGACCATCGTTTTACCAAGCGCGCGCTGGCCCTGCTGACGCTCCAGGGAGACAGGCGGGCGCTGCGGCAGGTGGAAAAACAAAATAATTCCGCTGCCTATTTTTGTACGCTCTCAGACTTGCTTGACCGGTTCAGCGATCCGGAATACCGCATCGGCCAAGAACGCCAGGTAATAGCCGACAAAATTCTGTCCGCCGCCGTTAGCATGCGGCGCGGTTCGGCGCGTTCGCTTTCCGACCGCCTGGGACGCCTCACCCGTGAGCCTCTCTTGGGCATTCCGATTTTGTGCCTGATTTTATATTGGGGGTTATATAAATTTGTCGGTCGGTTCGGCGCCGGCTTTTTGGTTGACTATATGGATAAAGAAGTTTTCGCCGCCTATATTTTTCCCATTGCCAGAGACCTTGTTTACGGCCACCTCCCCTGGGAGTGGCTGCAGTCGCTTATTATGGGCGATTATGGGCTATTTAGCCTGGGCATCCGGTATGCGACAGTCATCGTTCTGCCGATTGTCGGTACGTTTTTTCTGATGTTTGCCGTGCTCGAGGACAGCGGCTATCTTCCCAGACTGGCGCTTTTGGCAGACAGCTTATTTAAGCGATTTGGCCTGAATGGGCGCGCTGTTATCCCGGTGACGCTGGGATTAGGGTGTGGCACTATGGCCGTCATGGTGGCAAGGACGCTGGAGAGCAAACGGGAACGTTTGTTGGCTACTTTTCTGCTGTCGCTCGCCGTGCCGTGCTCGGCGCAATTCGGCGTGGTGCTCGCGCTGTTATCACATAGCTTTTGGATGGTAGCCTTATGGACGGCATATATCGGCGCTGTTTTTGTTATCGCCGGATGGGTGGCGGTCAAGATTATTCCCGGTGAGCGAAGCGCTTTTTACATGGAACTGCCGCCGCTAAGGCTGCCACTATTGTCCAACGTTTGTAAAAAAGCGTATTCCAGAATGATCTTGTATTTTACGGAAATTCTACCGGTATTTCTGCTTACTAGTTTGTTGCTTTGGGGCGCCGACCAGACAGGGTTGCTTACGCTGACAGTCAAGGGGCTCAGCCCGGTGATGAAGCAGCTAGGACTGCCGCCGCAGACTGCCGAAGTTTTTATTTCTGGTTTTTTCCGGCGTGACTATGGCGCCGCCGGGCTATACGACATGACTGTACAGGGTTTGCTGGATGAGCGGCAACTGGTGACGGCAGCTATCACGCTGACGTTGTTCGTCCCCTGTGTTGCCCAGTTTATGGTGATGGTCAAGGAACGCGGTCTTATTGCTTCAGTCATAATGCTAACCCTTATTATCATGACGGCGATGGGATCCGGCATACTGATAAATGTCTGTTTATCATGGATCATGTAAGGAGGATACTATGAACAGGACTATTCCGGTAAGCCGGCTGCAAAAAGGGGAAACAGCAAGAGTGACGGCTTTTGGTGCGATGGCCGGGAACCATCTTCGCAAGCTGACGGCGTTTGGTATTTTGCCGGGAACGTTGGTCAAAGTGCTACAGACGTATCCGGTATACGTGCTGCAGGTCAATTTCACCGAGCTGGCGGTTGACCGTGAAATAGCCAGTATGATTTTTGTGGAAAACAATGAAAAAAGGCGGGATTAATTCCCGCCTTTTCGCATTAACCTTGAATTGCTTTATTGAGATCGGCGACCAAAGCGTCGGCGTCGATGCCATGAGCGGCAGCGCCTTGAGCCAGGTTTTCAAAACGGGCGGCTGCACAGCCAATGCAACCGAGACCGTAGTTCCGGAATACGTCGACAGTTTGCGGATACTTCTGCACAATCTCGATAATGCTCATATCTTTGGTTATAATCATATTAAAACCTCCCCAGATTGGATATTACAGGTAACTTTTTTTATTATACCATAAAAAAAAAGGGCTTGTCATTATAAACTACAAGGAGCCCGTAATGATCTTCGCTCCGGCCGGTGCCAATCACTACGCACCTATACGCAATCTTTCGACTGCGCACAAGCGCTGCATAACTGACACTGACCTTTGCTCGACTACCAGGAATACCTGTGGAACCTGCTGCAATCTCCCGACTGCAGCAGACCCCTTGTGGAATTCCCGGATAATTCCCGGTACTCCTGCAAGTCTTAGCTCGACCGCTGTACATCCCTATCGACCATACGACAACAGTTGGGTTGCCGTACAGCCTTACAAGACATACAGCGATCTTCCCGCTGACCAATGCCAAGCCATACCGACCTGACACTGATCTTTGGCCGACCGATGCCGAACTGCGTATGAAATCCGACATCAGTCTTGGCTCGACCATTACGAACCCCTCGCAAATTTAGTTTTTCCCCACACTGCCGATTGATACATGGAGGATACAGTCAATTGAAAAAAGTTCAACTAGCATATTTTCGGCAAGCAGAGTAAAATTATCCTATATAAAATATCTGCACAATTTTTTGCGGTAGCGGAAGATCTTACAGGGGGTGCTCTATATGCCGTTAGCTCGCGTAAAACAAGCGATCAGTCCATATCCTGACCTGCAGGTGATTTTATTTGAAGCCAGCACTCATACGGCAGAACTTGCCGCGCAGGCGCTTGGCGTTGCGGTAGGCCAAATTGCCAAGTCCCTGGTTTTTCTGGCTGATAATAGTCCGCTCCTTGTCGTCACCTGCGGCGACAAAAAGGTTAATACTAAATTACTGGCGAAAGCGGTAGGTGCAAAAAAGATTAAGTTTGCCGACGCTGCTTTGGTTGCCACGCTAACCGGATTTCCGCCGGGAGGCGTATCACCGCTCGGGTTGGATCAGGCTATTCCGGTTTACTTAGATGCCAGTTTATATGATTACGATGTCGTATATGCTGCCGCCGGAACGGCAAATTCGGCTTTGCCGGTAATTCCCGAGAGGCTACGTGAAATTACCGCTGCCCAGGTAATCAATGTTTGCCAGTAGATTACGGTTTTGATAAAACTATAGGACTTTTGGATCATTTTGCATGAATAACAAAATCTTTCCTGCTCCAGGAAGGATTTTTTTTATTATTCACGAAGATATGAGGTAAAGTGGTGGATTGTGGTGGATTGTGGTAGAATTTTCGGTTGAGGCGGTGAGTGAGCCGTGTTTATGGGAGAATATCTCCACAGTATTGATATAAAAGGGCGGCTTATCTTGCCGGCTAAGTTCCGGGAAGACCTAGGGGATCGTTTTATCGCCACCAAAGGCCTGGATAACTGTTTATTTGTATATACGAAAGAGGAGTGGGCCATCCTAGAGAACAAACTGAAGCAGTTGCCACTGGCTAAACCGGAAGCGCGCGCTTTCGTCCGGTTTTTTTTCGCCGGCGCTGCGGAACTTGAGTTCGATAAGCAGGGAAGGGTACTAATACCAGGCAGCTTGCGAGAATATGCCAAGCTTGATAAAGATGTTGTCGTGCTTGGCGTTTCTAACCGTATTGAGATTTGGAGCAAGGAAGCCTGGGATGCTTACAACGGTGAAATTGGGCCTACTGTAGCGCAAATCGCGGAAACTCTTGTGGATTTAGGCATATAAACGAAATGAGTGAAGATGGTGGATTTTCAACATACAAGCGTGCTGCTGCATGAAAGCGTTGATTATCTGGTTACAGCCAATAACGGAGTTTATGTGGATTGTACCCTGGGCGGCGCCGGGCATTCAGCGGCAATTGCCGGCCGCCTAAGTTCGGAGGGCTGGCTGATTGGTCTTGATCAGGATCCGGTCGCCATCGCCGCAGCCACTGAACGGTTAGCGGGTCAACAATGCCGCATTAGTATTGTGCGCAGTAATTTTAGCGGACTGGGCAGTGTACTGGCCAAGCTGGGCGTTGAGCTTGTCGACGGAGTACTGTTTGATCTAGGCGTTTCGTCATACCAACTGGATACGCCTGACCGTGGGTTTTCCTATATGCAGGACGCACCGCTCGATATGCGCATGGATCCGGACGGGTCGATTACGGCGATGCAGGTGGTCAATGAATACCCTGAACGCCGGCTTGCCGAGATTATCGCAGATTACGGGGAGGAACGTTGGGCCAAGCGTATTGCTCAGTTTATTGTAAAAGAACGGACGGTAAAACCGCTCCGAACAACCTATGATTTGGTTGAAGCGATCAAAAAGGCGATACCGGCAGCGGCCCGGCGTGAAGGTCCTCACCCGGCAAAACGAACGTTTCAGGCTATACGCATTGAGGTTAATAATGAACTAGGCATTTTGCGGGATGCTTTTATCGCTGCAATTGACAAGCTGAAACCGGGCGGCAGAATTTGTATTATTACCTTTCATTCTCTTGAAGACAGGATTGCCAAGCAAACGTTGCAGGATGCGGCAAAAAGCTGTGTTTGCCCGAAAGAAATGCCAGTATGCGTCTGTAAACGGCAGACCAAGGTCAAATTGCTAAGCAAACCGATTGTGCCGTCGGAACAAGAAGTCAGGGCCAATCCCCGGGCGCGAAGCGCAAAACTGCGAGTGGCGGAAAAAGTATAAACAGGCAGTAATTTGTTCTAACTTCCAGGGAGGGAAAATACAAATGTTAGTAAATAAAAAACAAGATTGGGAACTTTATCAAACTACGACTGCCACGCCCGCCCCAGCGCCTGCTCCCCGTACGATTCTTCGGGCAAGACCAGAACCTCGTTTGAAATGTCTTATTACCATCGCGGTGATTGCAGTAATGGCGATGTTGGTTACGTTGCAAAGCGCATCAATCGTGAAGGCCGGATACGAGCTGGTGCAAATAAAGGCTCAAATGGCCAAAATGGAGAAAGAAAACGAACAATTGCGGCTGGACATTGCTAAAATGAAGTCGCCGCAACGCATCCAAGCAATTGCGACACAGGAATTGGGCATGATTGTACCTAAGACTGTATATCATGCGTCAACTGCGGCGGTTTCTGCGGCTGAGGGAGTGCAAAGCAAGGTGACCACTGCAAGCCGGACGAATTTATTTGCGGTGAACAAGGCGGAGGCGAGCGTCAGGCGGTAATTCTCAGGTATTGGGGGAATTTTCATTGCCGACAGCTTCACATGTCATCGTTCGTAAACGGATTGTATTTTTTCTCTGTATTGTCTGCCTGGTTATGACTGGTCTCGCCGGGCGTCTGTTTTTTTTGCAATTTTTTAAAAGTCCTTGGTTAACGGAAAATGCTATTGATCAGCGGGTTCGAGAAATCCCTGTCGAAGCGAAACGCGGCATGATTTTTGATCGCAATGGGCGAGAATTGGCAGTAAGCGTCAGTTCCGCTTCGGTTTACGCCATACCAGCCGAAATACGCAACGCCGACGAAACAGCAGCCAAATTGGCTGCTATTTTGAATTTGGACAGTAATAAATTGGCGGCAAAGCTGAAAAAAAGGCAGGCTTTTACCTGGGTACAGCGTAAAATCGAGAATGAGACGGCACGAGCGGTGCAGCGACTGAATTTGCCGGGAATCGGCATTACCCAGGAGAGTCAGCGATATTATCCGCATGAAAACTTAGCCTCGCATGTGCTGGGTTTTACCGGTATTGACAGTCAAGGACTTGATGGGGTTGAAATCACTTTCGACAGCTATCTGAAAGGTCGTCCCGGCAGTATCGTTGTCGAGTATGATGGACGGGGGCGGGAAATTCCGTTGGCCAATCACCGGTTTGTCCCGCCGGTTGAAGGCAACAACATATATCTGACAATTGATCTTGTTATACAACAAATTGCTGAACGAGAAGCCGAGAAAATACTAAAAGAACATCAGGCTAAAGCCGCCACCATTATCATAATGGATCCCCGGACGGGCGAATTGCTGGCGCTGGTTAACAAGCCGGACTATAATCCTAACCGCTTTGCCGATTATGCGCCCAAACTGTGGAGAAATATTGCCGTATCGAACGCTTATGAACCGGGATCTACCTTTAAAATAATTACGGCAGCAGCGGCAATGGGCGAGAAAGTTGTACGGCTGCAGGATCGGTTTTTTGATCCCGGTTCGGTTGAAGTGCAGGGACGGCATATTCATTGCTGGAAGCATGGTGGGCACGGCAGCCAGAGTTTCAGCGAGGTCGTTCAGAATTCGTGCAATGTCGGCTTTGTCAATGTTGGCCTGCGCTTGGGTGTAGAGCCGTTCTATCATTACATAACCAATTTCGGTTTTGGCCAACCCACGGGTGTGGATTTGCCGGGAGAAGCCAAAGGCATCATGTATGACCGGAATAAAGTCAAACCCATTAATCTTGCGACAATGTCAATCGGCCAGAGCATCGCCGTTACGCCGCTCCAACTTATTACCGCAGTGTCGGCAGTGGCCAACGACGGCGTGCTCCTCAGACCACAAATAGTCCGCGAGGTGCGCGACAAAAAAGGAGAAATTATCCGCGCCTTCCAGCCGGATATTGTGCGCACCGTTCTAAAGCCAGAAGTGGCGCGGGAATTAAAAGGAGTTTTGGAAGATGTCGTGGAAGAGGGTACAGGGAAAAATGCGTTCTTAGAAGGCTTCCATGTCGCCGGTAAGACAGGAACCGCGCAAAAAGTCGGGGGAGGCGGCTATGAACTCGGCAAATATGTGGCTTCGTTTGTCGGCTTTGCACCCGCAGATAATCCGCAAATGGCGGCAATCGTAATAATTGACGAACCTGTCGGTCTCTACTACGGCGGGCAAATTGCCGCGCCGGTCTTCGGCGCGCTGGCCAAAGATGTGCTTCCCTACCTGAAAGTTGCGCCGCAGCCACCGGCAAGCGATAGGCCGGCCGAGAAGGATATGCATATACTTGTTCCCAGCCTGATTAACTTGTCGGTTGCTGAGGGAGTGAAGGAATTGCAAAAAGCTGGCTTGTCCGTACGTATTGAGGAAGATGGTGAACGCATTGCCGATCAAATCCCTAAACCGGGAAGCCGCGTGCCTAAGGGGGGGGTTGTTCTCCTGTATACCCGTACGCCGCGCTTTACTGCCAGCGAAGTTACTGTTCCGGAACTGAGGGGGTTGTCCAGTAAAGAGACAATCGAATTGCTTGCAGAACTGGGGCTGGTGATAAAACCCGAAGGTGCGGGAACTAAAGTAATCAGGCAAGATCCTTTGCCGGGAACCAAATTGCAAGCCGGGGCTAGTATTACTGTGTATCTGGAATAGGGTTAATTATGGAAAATGTGGTAAATACTAATACTATTCGCACTCAGGAGGAAGAACATGGCAAAACGGTTAGTTGATATTGTGGGGCTTTTGCCCGAAGCGGAACTGACGGGCGAAGCAAATAAAATTATTGAGGCCATTGCCTATGATTCGCGTAAGGTGAAGGCGGGGACGCTGTTTATCTGTCTGAGAGGAGCGGCGGCCGACGGGCATAACTATGTGGAAGAGGCGTATAACCGGGGTGCGGTCGCCGTAGTTGCGGAGAAAAATGTTCCGGCCTTTCCCGGTCTTACGATAGTACGGGTGCCAGATACCCGGGTGGCTATGGGTATTATTGCGCCATACTTTTTTGATTACCCGGGCCGTAAGTTGAGAATGATTGGCGTAACCGGAACCAACGGCAAGACAACTACGACGTATCTGATTAAAAGCATTCTGGAGCGGGCCGGAAAGAAAACCGGATTGATCGGCACCATTCAGGTGTTGATTGGTTCTCGCAGCTTACCGGTAAAAAACACGACCCCGGACGTTATCGATCTTCAGGAGACGCTGGCGCTTATGGTGGCAGAGGGTATGGAGTATGTCGTTATGGAGGTGTCATCGCACGCGCTTGCTTTGGGTCGTGTAGAAGGCTGTGAATTCGATACCGGCGTGTTTACCAATCTGACGAGGGACCATTTGGATTTCCACGTCACGCTGGAAGAATATTTGGCCGCCAAAACGAAGCTTTTTGATATGCTAAGCGCTACGAATATCTATAAACACGGTAAGACAGCAGTCATTAATCGTGATGATCTGTCGTCAGGCGTTATTCAGGAGCATTCCCGCTGCCGCACAATAACCTACGGCGTGGAAAATGCAGCTGATTTGCAGGCTGTGAATATCGACGTTCGGGCGAGCGGCGTTTTTTTTGCCGTATTGGGCATGGGGGCGGCGCCCTGTCCGCTTAAGCTTAAAATAACAGGGATATTTAATGTATATAATGTCTTGGGCGCTATTGGGGCGACACTGGCGGAAGGAGTTGACCCCAGTATCATCAAGCTCGCTCTGGAAGAATTTTGCAGCGTGCCCGGACGGTTTGAACTGGTTGATGAAGGGCAGTCTTTTGCCGTTATTGTCGATTACGCTCATACACCGGACGGACTGGAAAACATTCTGCGAACGGCGAAGCAGTTTACCCAGGGCCGGATTATCGTAGTATTTGGTTGCGGCGGTGACCGCGATCGCACTAAACGACCGATTATGGGACGGCTGGCGGTTGAATATGGTGATATTGTAATTGCCACGTCAGATAATCCCCGCAGTGAAGACCCGCTGGCGATCCTGCAAGAGATTGAGGTCGGTATTCGCGCCGGTCTAAGTTCAGGCAAAGATTATACAATGTGCGCTGACAGGCATGAGGCGATCGAGCGGGCGATTAAGCTGGCGCTTCCCGGCGACACTGTGATTATCGCCGGCAAAGGTCATGAGACGTACCAGATTTTGAAAGATAAAGTCATCGCATTCGATGATCGCGAGGTGGCGCGCGGCATCTTGCGGGAACTGCAACAGGCGTAATTGCACTGAGATACAAATAGTTTTGTAACATGTCATTGGGGAGGATACTATGCAAAGTCTAGTAATGGCCGCCGCAGTCGCCTTTACAGTGTCGTTGGCTGCAGGACCGCTGTTTATTCCGTTGCTTCGCCGGTTAAAGTTCGGCCAAAGCATTCGCGAGGAAGGCCCAGAGCGTCACTACGTCAAGGCGGGTACGCCGACAATGGGCGGCGTAATTTTCCTGCTTGGCCTGCTTGTCGCCGCTTTATTATTCGCTGGGAGCAGCGCTGAAGTCTGGCTGGCGCTGTTTGTGACGGTCGGACACGGCCTGATCGGTTTTTTAGATGACTTCATTAAGGTTGTGTTGAAGCGTTCACTTGGCCTCAAGGCCCGGCAAAAGCTGGCCGGACAGATTGTTATGGCCGTAGCGCTGGCTTACATTGGCGCTGTATATTTCGGCAGGGGAACTGACCTCTGGATTCCGTTGCTTGGCATCAATGTAGACTTTGGAGCGCTTTACTACGTTCTCATTTTTTTTGTTTTAGTCGGCACTACCAATGCAGTAAATCTTACTGATGGTTTGGACGGCTTAGCGGCGGGAACTACCGTGGTGGCAGCGCTTGCCTATACTGCTATTTGTCTTAGTTTCGGCAAACATGACCTGGCGGTGTTTAGCGTAGCTCTCGCCGGAGCGTGTCTCGGCTTTTTACGCTATAATGCGCATCCGGCCAAAGTGTTTATGGGAGATACCGGATCCCTGGCTTTGGGCGGAGCGCTTGCGTCAGTTGCTGTGCTCACCAAAACTGAGCTATTGCTAATATCTGTAGGAGGCGTATATGTTGTCGAAGCATTATCGGTAATTATCCAAGTTATATCGTTCAAATTGACTGGCAAACGGGTATTTCGCATGAGCCCTATTCATCACCATTTTGAACTGGGCGGATGGTCGGAAACAAAAGTTGTGACGGTTTTTTGGCTGGCAGGCGCAATTTGCGGCGCTTTGGCGCTGGTCATATTAGCCGTCAGTCAGGCAGGGGGTTTGTAATATGAGCGAGTTTTCCGGCAAGCGGATTTTAGTGCTTGGCGCAGGGATTAGCGGTATATCGGTAGCGGAAGTGCTGCGTGAACAAGGCGCGAGCGTCACGCTTAGCGACGCCAGGGAAGAGGCGGCAATCGGCAGGGATTTTGACAAACTGAGGGCTGCCGGCATTGCTTTGGCGCTTGGCAGACAGGATGAAGCGCTGCTCAGAGAAATTGATTGTGTTGTCCTTTCACCCGGCGTATCGATCTACAGCCCGCTGGTTGAGGCTGCGCAGATGCAAGGCATCGAAGTGATCAGTGAAGTGGAGGTTGCCTACCGGCTTTGCCCGGCGCCCATTGTTGCGATTACCGGCACTAACGGCAAGACCACGACGACCACGCTTGTCGGCGAGATGATAAAAGCCGCGGGGCGTGAGGTTGTGGTTGGCGGCAATATTGGCTTGGCTTTGTCGCATGAGGTTAAAGGTGTGAGTCCTAACGGACTGGTTGTAGCCGAGATATCCAGCTTCCAACTGGAAAGCGTTGTAAACTTCCGACCCTTTATTGCCGCCATACTTAATTTGACGCCGGATCATATTGACCGTCACCGTACTGTCGCCGCATATCAGGCCATGAAGGAGCGGATTTTTGAAAACCAGGCCTCAGGCGACTATCTGATTTTAAATTATGATGATGCCGTTGTTCGGGATATGGCGACGCGAACCAAGTCGCAAGCCGTATATTTCAGCCGGTTAAACGAACTGCCAAGCGGTGTTTTTGTGCGTAAAGACATGATCACAATGAAATGGCAGGATGAGACGGTTCCTATTTGCTATACCCGGGATATGAAACTTCTGGGCGCACATAATGTAGAAAATGCCCTAGCCGCCTGCGCTTGCGCCTACTTTGCCGGCGTAAGCCCACGGCATATGGCGGAAGTGCTGAGCACTTTTAGCGGTGTCGAACACCGTATTGAGCCGGTCGCAACGCTGAACGGCGTTACCTATTACAACGATTCCAAAGCGACCAATCCGGAGTCGTCCATCAAAGCACTTGAGGCTTTTCCCGGACACATTATCCTGATTGCCGGCGGACGCGATAAGCATACCGACCTGACGGACTTTATGAGCCTGATTAAGGCTAAGGTTGACCATCTGATACTCATTGGTGAAGCACAGGAACGTTTTAAGCAGGCTGCGCTTGCCCACGGCGTCGTCAATATCCATTTAGCCAAGTCTTTCGAAGCGGCAGTCAACTTGGCGCACAGGCTGGCGAAAGCGCCCCAGGTCGTGCTGCTGTCGCCAGCCTGCGCCAGTTATGATATGTTCAAGAATTATGAAGAGCGGGGGAGGGTTTTTAAAAACCTGGTTCGCCAATTGAGGTAAGGAGGGGTTGTCTTGATAGGTAAAGCAAAATCTCCTGACTATATTATCTTCTTCGCTGTTCTTTCGCTGCTTGGTATCGGTATTGTCATGGTATACAGTTCCAGCGCCGTTTCGGCTCAGGTAAATTTTCAGGATCAATATTATTTTCTCAAGCGCCAACTGGTGTGGGCGTCATTAGGGTTGATAGCCATGTTTATGACAATGGGCATTGATTACCATGCTTGGCGTAAATTGGCAAAGCCGTTTTTAATTGTTACGATTATTCTGCTCATATTGGTGTTAATTCCGGGGTTGGGCCGAGTAGTGAATGGCGCCCGCCGCTGGCTTGGTTTTGGCTCGCTCTATTTGCAGCCTTCAGAAATTGCCAAACTGAGTATGGTTTTGTTTTCTGCACATAGTCTGACATTCAACCAGGACCGCATTACAAAGTTTGTCCAGGGATTGCTCCCGCAGCTCCTGCTTTTGCTGCTGGTTTTTGGCCTGATATTAAAGGAGCCTGATTTGGGAACAGCGCTGTCGATCGGCGGCACGGTATTTATTCTGCTGTTTATTGCCGGCGCAAAGATTTCTCATTTGGCATCATTGGGAGCTCTAGGCGTCGTCGGTATTATTGTCGCCATACTGGTTGAGCCTTATCGCATGAGGCGGCTTACCGCCTTTAGCGATCCTTGGGCCGATCCGCTGGATACCGGTTATCATATCATCCAGTCGCTATATGCGATTGGTTCCGGCGGCCTTTTTGGCGTTGGACTTGGCCGCAGCCGGGAAAAGTTTCTTTATTTGCCGGAGCCGCATACCGATTTTATCTTTGCAATATTAGCGGAAGAGCTTGGCTTAATTGGTACATTGACCGTGCTGGCGCTGTTTTTTCTGTTTGCCTGGCGCGGATTTCGCATTGCTCTTGCCGCCCCCGACCTTTTCGGCAGCATACTGGCCGCCGGTCTGACGACGATGATTATGCTGCAGGCGTTGATGAATATTGCCGTTGTGACGGCATCGATGCCGGTTACCGGTATACCGCTGCCGTTCTTAAGTTTCGGCGGCTCGGCGTTAATTTTTATGCTGGCGGGAGTAGGGGTACTGCTCAATGTTTCGCGTTATGTCAGTTTAAAGTAAGGAGGCAATCCTTGCCATGCGCATTATTTTGTCCGGCGGGGGGACGGGAGGTCACATCTACCCCGCCGTTACTATCGCCAAAAGTTTATCTGCGATTGCCCGGCCGGAAGCGATTTTGTTTGTAGGTACCAAACAGGGGTTGGAGGCCGATATCGTTCCGAAAGAGGGTTTTCCGATCCAGATGATTGACGTGGCAGGCTTTGAACGGCGGCTGTCACTGAATACTATTATTAATGTGTTGCGCACTGCCGGCAGTCTGTGGCAGGCACACAGCATAATTTCCGAATTTAAGCCCGATCTCGTCATAGGCACAGGCGGCTATGTCTGTGGACCTGTCCTGCTCGTAGCCAGCATGATGGGCATACCTACGGTGATCCAGGAACAAAATGTCATTCCTGGTGTTACCAACAAGATCTTGTCCTATTTTGTCAAGCTTGTAGCCGTAGGGTATAAAGAAGCGGCGGCATATTTTCCCGCTAAGGCCAATGTGATTGTAACCGGCAATCCCATACGTCCGGACGTGCTTTCAGTATCCAGGGAAGAGGGGCTGGCCGCGCTTAATCTTAAGCCCGGCTGTCTGACGGTTTTGGTTGCAGGAGGGAGCCGAGGCGCTCGCAGCATCAATACTGCTATGATGGATGTGCACAGGCACTTCGCTGGAAATCCTGCCATCCAAATCTTGCATGTTACCGGTCAAAACGAGTATAATAACATAGTTGACGAGTATGGACGACATGGTATAGATATTTCCAATACTGGAAATATTATCATTAGGCCGTATTTGTATAACATGCCCCAAGCTTTGGCAGCTTCCGATCTTGCCATATTTCGGGCCGGCGCTATCGGACTTGCGGAACTGACCGCGCGCGGTATTCCGTCAATCCTAATTCCTTACCCGTACGCCGCAGAAAACCACCAGGAATTTAACGCGCGGGTACTGGAACGGGAGGGAGCAGCCGTTATGATTAAGGATGCGGAGCTTACAGGTCAACGGCTTATTGGGTATATTACCGAGTTCTTGGAAAGCCCGGAGAAGCTTCAAGCTATGGCTACGGCCAGCCGGCGGATGGGACATCCGGATGCGGCAAATGTAATTAGCCGGGCGGCATTATCGCTGCTGCGAAAATAATGAGGTGCAAGTTGAATGGTGGAACACCTTCGCCGCTTAGCGCATACTATGGGGTACGCTGAGGTGCGCGAGAAAAGGGGAGAAAAATAATGCTTGACGGCATACAAAAATTTCACTTTGTCGGCATCGGCGGAGCCGGTATGAGCGCGATTGCCAAAGTCCTGCTGGAAATGGGACTCCAGGTAACTGGTTCAGATCTTAGCAAATCAGAGTATACCAGCAGGCTGGAACAATTAGGAGCAAAGGTTTACCTGGGTCATGCACGCGAAAACATACAGGGTGCTGAAGCGCTGGTGATTTCGACGGCGATACGAAGCGACAACCCGGAACTGGCGGCTGCCAGGGAAATTAATCTGCCTGTATTTCACCGTGCCGACATGGTTGCGGCACTTATGAACCGGTTTGAAGGCATAGCGGTCGCCGGCGCGCACGGTAAGACCACTACCACATCGATGATTGCGCTCATGCTGGAAAAGAGCGGTTTAGATCCGACTATAATAATCGGTGGAGAACTGGATGACATCGGCGGTAACGCCAAATTGGGAACAGGCCGCTATCTGGTAGCCGAAGCCGATGAAAGCGACGGCTCCTTTCTAAAGCTGTCGCCGACGATTGCCGTAGTTACGAATATTGAAAACGATCATATGGATTTTTATGAAACCATGGAAAATATAATCCATGCGTTCAAGGAATTTTTACATAAACTGCCCGCGGATGGTTTGGCTGTCCTTTGCTTTGATAACCCGTCAGTGCGGAATATTACCACAGAGTTGGGCAGACGGCATATAAGCTACGCCATTGATCACGCGGCTGATTTTACTGCCCGCAACATCTGCACGCAAGGACCTAATACGAGTTATGACGCTTATTACCGTGGCCAGTTATTAGGTACAGTGCGGTTAGGCATTCCCGGACGGCATAATGTGGCTAATTCTTTGGCGGCAGTTGCCGTAGGGCATAGCATTGGCCTGACATTTGACCAAATTTGCCTTGGATTGGCGCCCTTCCGCGGGGCAAAACGCAGATTTCAGACGAAAGGTAAAATTGAGGGGGTTTGGATTGTCGACGATTACGCTCACCATCCGACCGAGATTAAGACAACATTACTCGCCGCGCGCCAAACAGAACCGAAACGCCTGATCAGCGTGTTCCAACCGCACCGGTTTACACGGACAAAATACTTGCGGGAAGAATTTGGGCGTGCATTTATGCCGGCCGATCTGCTGATTCTCACCGATATATATGCAGCTGGTGAGGACCCCATTCCTGGTATTAGCGGAGAAGTGATCAAAGATGAGGTGGAACGCCAAACCGGCCAGCAGGTCGTCTATATTCCTCAGCAAGAAAAGATTGCCCGCTATCTGGAAGAGATTGCCGAGCCTGGCGACCTGATTATGACGATGGGGGCGGGGAATATATATCAAACCGGCGAGGAACTGGTTGAGAGATTATTGCGCCGTCAGGAGCACACTTTGAGCCAGTAGCGATTATACTATCTTATAAAGAAAAAGCTGCTCGGCGAAGGATGAGCAGCTTTACTGCTCTTGAGGCAGTTTCCGAAACGCGGTCTCGAGGGATTCATTAGGGTGATTGTACTTTTCTAGGGGGGAAGACGATGGAGAAATTTATCGTCCAGGGAGAAGTACAACTGCGCGGCAGTATCAAAACCAGCGGCGCCAAGAATGCCACACTGCCAATCATGGCGGCAACACTGCTCTGTTCTGGAGTTAGCGTTATCCGAGGCGTTCCCAATTTGCGGGATATCAAGGTTATGCAGGATATCCTGTCGCTCCTAGGCGCTAAAATTAAGCGGGAAAATGATACTTTGCTCATTGATACTACCGGCGTAAGCAAGATTGAGATTCCCGAACATCTGATGCGGGAAATGAGGGCCTCGGTTTTTTTAATGGGTCCTTTGCTTGGGCGATTTCGTAAAGTAAAGATGTCCTATCCCGGAGGCTGCGCTATCGGACCGCGTCCAATCAACCTACATATCAAGGCATTGGAAAGGATCGGAGCTAAAGTGAGCGAGAGCTATGGGTTTATCGATGCTGAGGCTGTCGAACTTAAAGGCGGCGATATTCAGTTTGATTTTCCCAGTGTCGGCGCTACTGAGAATGCGATTATGGCAGCCGTCAGGGCGGATGGCGTAACAATTATCCGCAACGCAGCCCGCGAACCGGAAATTGTTGATCTCCAGAAAATTTTAAATAAAATGGGCGCTCGCATCAGCGGGGCGGGAACTGATACGATCCGCATCGACGGTGTACCGGAACTATACCCGGCAGAGCACACGATCATGCCTGACCGGATTGAGGCCGGCACATACTTGGTAGCCGGAGCAATGACCAATGGCGACGTTACAGTAGAAAATATCAGGCCGGATATTTTGTTTAGCGTCATAGACAAACTCAAGGAGATCGGCGTACAAGTAACAACTGGCAACGACTATATCCGTGTTAAAGGAGGAGAGCT
>JAOACF010000200.1 GCA_026417995.1 Negativicutes bacterium | reverse complement strand
GCCCAAAACATTTTGGTGATAAAGATATAGAATAAGGTATATTTGGCAGACAGGTGAATATAATAGTTACTGCTGATAATCGGTTAACATTTTTCTAAAAAAGGCTATTGACACAAGTAAAAGTGTTATGTTAATATATAAAAGTCGCCGCGATGAGCGGTAACAAATGGAAACCGGCGAAAAGCTGGAAATAAAAAGATGTTGACACAGATAGTGAACTGTGATAACATATAAAAGCTGTCTGATGACGGCGTCGAACAAAAGCGCCTAATTGGCAGCAAAGGTGTTCCCTGAAAACTGAACAATGATAAGGTAAAAGCCAGATGTGCGGTGCTCAACGAGCACACAAACAATTTCTTTAAAGAATTTTTAGAGCTAAATCAAAAGCTCATAAAAGATAAAACTTTTATGGAGAGTTTGATCCTGGCTCAGGACGAACGCTGGCGGCGTGCCTAACACATGCAAGTCGAACGGAGATGTTCAGCAATGGATGTCTTAGTGGCGAACGGGTGAGTAACGCGTAGACAACCTACCTTCTAGATGGGGACAACACCGCGAAAGTGGTGCTAATACCGAATGTCGTACCGAGGCCGCATGGTCATGGTACAAAAGGTGGCCTCTTAACAAAGCTACCGCTAGAAGATGGGTCTGCGTCTGATT
>JAOACF010000199.1 GCA_026417995.1 Negativicutes bacterium | reverse complement strand
CCTTTTAACACCGGGATGTTATCAATTACTTCCCGTGCTGCTTTTAGATGCTTGCGCTCCGTTTCCAATCGTTCTTTAGCGACAGTCAAGACCGGCAGTTTCTTCGTTTGACGCTGCCTAATATATTCGGCAGCTACTGATTGGCCGTTTGCCTGACAGGTGCGTACATATGCCATGTGCCGCGCGCCGTCCAGGCTCCATCCCATCGGCCGACTGCTAAGTCGTGCCGAAAGCACATGGCTTACATGCCCTTCCGCGCTACACTAAACGTCCTTATGGCGGTATATTTTGGCAATGCCTTCCCAGTTGTTTTTGATGTATCACCAGGCTTCCAGGATGGGCTGTTTACGGCTTTTGGTACTGGCTAAATTTATAAGTTCTGCAATGTCTTCTTGCGCTTTTTCCCGGTTGCCAAACCGTAACGCGCCCCACAAAGCTTTACCCTGCTCATGTGACTCCCCCGACTGCTCGCCGGACACAGAAAAACACGGGGATAGGGATTGTGCTTCGAACCTTCCAAATTCGTGTTGTTGATAGCCCAATTCTTCGCGCTGTCTGGCATAAAAACAACACACCCTGTCACCATGTTTTATACGCTCTGGGCAAGGTAATGGATGTAAAAAAATCTTTGCTGTGTTATAATACCACTGAGGAGATAATTGTTTATGTCGTTCGTGCGCAGGAT
>JAOACF010000198.1 GCA_026417995.1 Negativicutes bacterium | reverse complement strand
TTGCGCCCGTAGCTCAGGGGATAGAGCGCCGGCCTCCGGAGCCGGGTGCGCAGGTTCGATTCCTGCCGGGCGCACCATAAAGTCTAGAAAACTCGCGGGTTTTGATTCGCGAGTTTTTTGCATTTTTAAATGATTTTTTACCCTAGGAACACATGTTGGCAACCCGCTGTTCCGTACAGGATTTTCAGTACGAGGAGGGGTCAAAATGTCAGTAATTAGAAAGCTTCGTGAGGTTAAGCCAAAGGACACTTTTGAGTTTGGAAAAGCATTTATTTTTCACCAGGAAGCGAGGGGTTTAGCAAAAACGACGATGCGAGTGCAGAAAGACATCATTAATATCTTGATGGCCCATGCGCCAAAAGATGCTGGTGATGAACGGGCGTGGCTTGACGTAGTAACCAAGCTATTAACCAGCAAAAAGCCGGCATACTATAACAAGATGCTGACTACGATGAAACAGTTCTTTCAGTATTTGATTGCCGAAGGAGTAGTTACAACCAATCCAGCAGATAGGTTTAAGTATCGAAAAGAAGGCAATCGCATCGTGCGTCACTCGGAGGAAACCATTAAGAGGCTATTAAATGTAATCAATAAAGATACATTTGCCGGCCTTAGAGATTACACCTTTTGCACTTTAATGCTGGATACGGGCATTAGGCCTAGTGAAGCAGTGCAAATCAGAATAGAAGATATTGATTTCGAAAGAAAACAGGTTCATGTAAAG
>JAOACF010000197.1:298-733 GCA_026417995.1 Negativicutes bacterium | reverse complement strand
AGCACAAACAACGCGTTAAACCTAAAGTCGGCGCTCAACGCCTCGGCATTGGCATACAGCGCCGCATCCAGCGCTTGGCTGAGCCTGAGCGAAGCTATCTCGGACAACTTTGCCGCCGCTGGGAACACATCGGGAATTACCGGATCGACTTCCCACTCAGCCACCCTGACAAACTGCACCACTTTATCAAGCTTACCGTCCTGATGCTGCTGGGTCTGGGCATGCATATCGGTAGTACCCACGGCCACCACCGGCGTGCGCCCGTAATACACCATATTGCTCGCCCGGTCACAGCGCTTGCCCAGCGACTCGGCCAAAAGCTGAACATACCACTCGGCCAAGGACTTTAGATAATCGCCATAGGGCATAAACACCTCAATATCACGCCCGTACTTTTCAGCCGCGATGTATTTCAGCGCAGCATTAAGCATGGCA
>JAOACF010000197.1:0-288 GCA_026417995.1 Negativicutes bacterium | reverse complement strand
CCGGCAAGCCACGTCCATAGCCCGCGCTCCGGCCAAAAATTCGTCAATGTCAAACCCGACAGCCACGCCGGTCAGCAGTCCTACCTCGGAAAAAACGCTGAACCTGCCGCCCACCCCGTCTGGAACGCTGAAAGTCCGCCACCCCTGCTCACGGGCCAAGCGCCCGAGAAGGGTCGCCTTATCTCCTTCAGCCGGATCGGTAACAGCCGTGACCTCTACCTCGAGCGGCACGTTGGCCTCCTTGAGCGCCTGATACACCACCATAAAATTAGACATGGTATCTAAAGT
>JAOACF010000196.1 GCA_026417995.1 Negativicutes bacterium | reverse complement strand
CCGCTATCATACAGCAAATGGCAAAATTGGCCCAAGAATCTACCGCGCGCACCACAGAAACAGACCCGGTCATTCGTTTTATCCGCGATATTGCCAGTCAAACCAATCTGCTTGGACTTAATGCCGCCATTGAAGCTGCCCGCGTAGGCGAAATGGGCCGTGGATTTGGCGTTGTTGCCGAAGAAATTAGGAAGTTATCCACATCAAGCGCCGAATCTATTCAAAAGATAGAAAAAATCATTAAACTAATTAAAAATGACAGCAACCGCACTTACAATGAAATGAACAACATTCATACTATGGTATCGCAAATAGCGGAGGCAATAAACCACGTTGCTGCTTCAATCGAGCAAACAAATGCGTTAACAATTGAACTTGACCGGCTAGCCGAAAGTTTAAGTAAAGAAGCTGATTAATTCCCCTCAACATGATTTTTTAACTGCCTTTTTTCTTTGCTTAATTATTCTTATTTTCAAAACATAAAAACAAAACAAAAGACATTGGCAATTGACATAAAAAATGGCTTCGCAATCGCTGCGAAGCCTTGTTTTTACTGGAGCCGATAACAGGATTCGAACCTGCGACCCGCGCATTACGAATGCGCTGCTCTACCAGCTGAGCTATATCGGCATTTTTCACGTTATATATTTTACCGTTGACTAAAGAAAAAGTCAACACCTATCAATCAGCCAAAAGTTTCCCGCAAAAAGCAGCACGACAAATAATCGCGTCATGGCCCATAAGCAC
>JAOACF010000195.1 GCA_026417995.1 Negativicutes bacterium | reverse complement strand
GTACTTTCAAGGGCTTCCTTCAAGGCTTTGTCTTCCACAAATTTTCCCGGATGTTCCATGGCAGAGAGCAGTGTCGCTTCCGTATACCTTGCAGGCGGCTTTGTTTTTCCGTTGACCGCCCGTACTGAATTCAATTTCACAGTCTGTCCTTTGGTCACTTCCGGCAGCGATTGGTCCTGATCCTCTTCCTCATCGTCCTCTTCCAATCGGCCGGAACCCTCATAGACATATTTCCATCCAAGGGACTTGACGATTTTCCCCTTGGCATAAAAAATCTCACCTTTGACCTCTGCTTTAATGGTGGTCTGTTCATACTCAAAAGGAGGGTTCAAAACTGCGATGAACCTTTTCACAATCAGATCATAGACATTGCGTTCTTCGGAGCTTAGTGCCCCCAGATTGACAAACTGCTCCGTCGGGATGATGGCATGATGGTCCGAAACCTTGCTGTTGTCTACAAATCTTTTGGTAATATTCAATTTATTTCTCAGCGCATTCCTTGCCAATTCGGCATAAGGTCCCACAGCGATGCTTTTTAAGCGATCCGGCAGGGTTGGAACAATATCCTCCGAGATATATTTCGAATCGGTTCTCGGGTAAGTCACCAGTTTATGGGCCTCATACAGCTTCTGCATGATGGACAGAGTCTTCTTGGCAGAAAACCCGTATCTTCTGTTGGCATCCCGCTGCAGCTCTGTTAGATCATAAGCGAGAGGCTGCAGCTATTTCTTCGCTTCCTTCTGAACC
>JAOACF010000194.1 GCA_026417995.1 Negativicutes bacterium | reverse complement strand
CAATGAATGTGCCATAAAATGACGTTTGCAGTGGTCGTGAAACGTTTGCGAAAACGTTTCTGCCTTGGGGAAGGTGTTAACCATGCAAAGTAGTTTTATGGCTTTTTCTTTTTGATCTTTGGGTATAACATCCATGACTCCCCGAGAGCGAAAAAACAGTTCGATCCGGCTTAAATTATCATAAAACCGCTGTCGCCAAAACCGCAGACATGCCGCAGGGATATTCTGAGTGTCGGCTTTTTTTGAAAACCAGGTCCGCAAAGCGGATAGGATAGCAGGGACAGAATACTGAAAAAACGGAATAACAAAGGCAGGCAATATGGATAACGTATGGCGGCATACCCGGCATAAAAACCTGGGGACAGGAACATACTGCTGCTTTTGCTGGCCGTCCAGTACATAACGCCAGTATACTCCGTGGCGATGGAAAGAGTGGATGGATTGGCAAAAAGGACAACACTTAGGCCGGGGAATGACAAGGCTTTTAAATTGCTCACAATACTGAGCCGGAGAAAGATTAAACAAATGAAAGATTGGCATAAAAAATCCGCTTCCTTTGCTGCATGAATGTGAAATCATTATAGCAAATTGAAACGGATGTAAAAATCCAGTATGTCTACTCTAATCTGCTAAATTTTGTCTCGGTTTAAATACTTTTTCCTGCTAATCTACAGCATGCAGGCCATTTTGCAATGTTGTTGCGGTATTGACGTTCACAAAGATGTATTGCAAGCATGTATATTAAAGGGGCTATC
>JAOACF010000193.1 GCA_026417995.1 Negativicutes bacterium | reverse complement strand
TAACTTGGAGGAAAAACAAAAAAGTCCAAGGCTAAAAGCCTTGAACAATAAAGTCTCTCGGGTTTCCGAGAGCGTACGAGTATATTAAGGGAGGATATATAAACGTTACGCGGAAATGGTTAATTGATACAATTTACTGACAATAGATATGAGAGCCAGTACGTTTACAGGATTAAAATAATATGGGAATAAGGTTAAAGTATTCGGGCAGAGCAGCTACTTAGGGCTTGCTAACACTTTGAATAAATTTTGATTTTAATATGGTTCCTAAATTGCAATAACAAATTGAACTAATCCTTTAACCTTAAAAATCTGTTGTAACCCACATTCCGCAGTCTTGCCCTGTACCCCTTTTGATGGACAGTAGAAACGCGTAGTATACTGTAATCAGAGAGGGGAATTTAAAAATGGCAAAACAATTTAGCGCCGAGTTTAAATTGGAAGCGGTTAAAAGAGTAGAAGCTACCGGCGGTCCGGTGTCTAAGGTTGCAGCGGAATTAGGTATTAACGAAAATACATTACATGGATGGTTAAAAAAGTATCGAGAAAAGCCTGATACCCCTTTTCCTGGTAGCGGTAAGCTAAATCCGGACGATGAGCGGGTGAGAAAACTTGAGCGCGAAAACCGTGAATTGCGGGAGGAAAATGAGATTTTAAAAAAGGCGGCAGCTTACTTCGCGAAGAACCTGAAATAAAACGGTTTGAATTTATCAAAGCTAACCGCAATGAATACCGGGTGGCGAAGCTGTGCAAAGTGCTTAAAGTATCCCGCAGCGGGTACTATGCATG
>JAOACF010000192.1:563-808 GCA_026417995.1 Negativicutes bacterium | reverse complement strand
TTGGTGCACGGTTTAATAGCACTGGATGTTCTTTAATGACAGACTCTAAAACATCCCAAACTTCTGGGTGAACGCGCTCAATTTTCCGCTTCGCGCTTTTAATGTTGTGCGCTAAGCCACGTTCTACTAATTCTTTCATAACAAACGGCTTAAACAATTCAAGCGCCATTTCTTTTGGCAAGCCGCATTGATACATTTTTAAGTTCGGGCCGACAACGATTACCGAACGACCAGAATAGTCAACG
>JAOACF010000192.1:0-553 GCA_026417995.1 Negativicutes bacterium | reverse complement strand
CTTCTTGAAGCATTCGTTTTTCGTTTTGAACAATAATGTTCGGCGCTCCAAGGTCTAATAGACGCTTTAAACGGTTGTTCCGGTTAATGACTCGACGATATAAGTCGTTTAAGTCAGATGTCGCAAAACGTCCGCCATCTAACTGTACCATCGGGCGCAACTCCGGCGGAATAACCGGAAGCACATCTAACACCATCCACGATGGGTCGTTACCAGAGTTACGGAACGCTTCGAGCACTTCGAGACGTTTAATCGTGCGAGCACGACGTTGTCCTTGTGCTGTTTTTAGCTCTTCTTTTAACGTCTCTACTTCTTTTTCAAGATCGATATCTTGTAACAGTTTTTTAATTGCCTCTGCACCCATTGAAGCTTGGAATGAATTTCCGTACTTCTCGCGATATGCACGATACTCTTTTTCAGAAAGCAATTGTTTCTTTTCTAATGGCGTATCGCCTGGATCGGTCACGACGTAAGATGCAAAGTAAATGACTTCTTCTAGCGCACAAGGGGACATGTCTAAGGCAAGTCCCATGCGGCTAGGAATTCCTTTAAA
>JAOACF010000191.1:248-963 GCA_026417995.1 Negativicutes bacterium | reverse complement strand
AGTTTTATGAAGTACTAAAAAATGAGGGGGCAGTTTCAATCGTATCATGGGGTGTAGATGAACCACACGTTGTTAATACTTGGAATTCATTTTTAGTAGTAACACCTGATGAAAGAATTTTAATTCCTGCCTATGCAATGCGTAGAACTGAAAAAAATGTAAACCAAAATAACAAAGTAAAGATGGCTTTAGGCAGTAGAGAAGTTGTCGGTTACAATGACTACCAAGGAACGGGATTTGTAGTTGAAGGAACTGCAAAATACATCGAATCCGGCTCAGAATTCGATATGATGAAAGAGAAATTTTCATTTTTAACAAGAGTATTAGAGATAACGGTTACATCAGCAAAGCAAATGCTTTAAAATCATAAATTTGCGAAATTAAGTATTATATTTAACAAATCACATAGCGGTAATATAAATTACAATTAATGGCAGTAAGCATTCAAAGAAGGAGATCCCTATCCCATAGAGCGTCTCCTTTTTTCATTTTTTGAATTAATTTACAACAAAAAAACTTGCCGTTTTATCAGCAAGCCCTTTTACTGGTCGGAAATGCGAGATTCGAACTCGCGGCCTCTTGCTCCCGAAGCAAGCGCGCTACCAAACTGCGCTAATTCCCGTCCTTATTTATGAAGCAGCGCCAAACTTAATTGACTTATGCATTGTTAGTATCTCTTTTCGTGGTTTGTATTACATATACAATAGCTCTACCA
>JAOACF010000191.1:0-238 GCA_026417995.1 Negativicutes bacterium | reverse complement strand
AAAACCGAGCCCTATGGCAATATCAATTTACCATTCTTAAGCTAAAAAACCTCTTCCAAATCGCTTTTAATAGTTCTTAACAAATCCTCCAAACTAATGATTGTTTTTTCATTTTCATTTGTATCCATTTCCAACAAAACTGTCTCGCCTTTACTCAATTTCACATTAACCCCGGGTTTGTTTATTATAGAGCATGCAAGCTGGATTATTCCCGTAGAATTGTTCCCTTCACCCATAT
>JAOACF010000019.1 GCA_026417995.1 Negativicutes bacterium | reverse complement strand
GGTTATTTTATTCCCCAGGTGTCAAGCAGGGCGACGGAAGTAATTGAAGAGATAAAAATGCGTTATTATTAGTTAGCTTGCCCGCTAAAGGCGAGTGAAGGAAGATTCTTATCCTCGCGGGTACTGGGGTTGCCAGTAAACGGGATTTTTGATTTGTATATCAAAAAATATCAGGCAAAGTGCGCGGAAAAAGTAACTGTCACCCACAGCTTTACAACATCGACTTTTTTGCAGACGGACAATGAATTGTTTCCGATGGTCAAGTTAGACAGTATTGCTTTTGATTTGGAATTTCTTGTTGCCCCCATATTTGACGGGCGGGAAGCCATCGGGTACATCTTGGAAAACGTATTGAGATATTATCGCTGCGGATAAATGGTATGACAGCAACCTATTGCCGAGATGGCAGCGGGATTGCTGTCGTTTTATTGTTAATAGCAGGAGAATAAAAGTTAGAGAAGAAACCAAGATGAATTAGATATTGTTGGTTTGTCTCGGCGCGAAACCGCTAGGGGGTTAGTCAATGATTGGGAAATGGCTGTCAAAGCTGACGCTAGTGGATTTGCCGGAACCCCGGCGGGGAATGGCGGCAGTAGAGCTTTCCGGCGTACGCAAGGTCTATGTCACCGGGGCAGGGGAATTTGCGGCTTTAAAAGGGGTGGATCTTAAAGTCGCTGCAGGCGAATTCGTGGCGGTAGTAGGAAAATCAGGCAGCGGCAAATCCACCCTTATCAATATGATTACCGGTATCGACCGGCCTACCGCAGGCGAGGTGTGGGTAGACGGAATGCCGGTGCATACGCTGACGGAAAATCAGATTGCTGTGTGGCGGGGGCGAACGGTAGGCGTAGTATTTCAGTTTTTTCAACTGCTGCCGACATTGACGGCTTTGGAGAATGTAATGCTGCCGATGGATTTTTGCGATGTACATGATCCACATGAACGCCCCGACCGCGCCCGGCAGTTACTGGAGCTTGTCGGGGTAGGTGACCAGGCGGACAAACTGCCTGCCAACCTATCAGGGGGACAGCAGCAGCGTGTTGCTATCGCCCGTTCTCTCGCTAACGAGCCGCCGCTTTTGGTAGCGGACGAACCGACCGGCAATCTGGATACACGTACCGCTGCCGCCGTGATTGATTTGTTTGGCGAACTGGCGCATGCCGGCAAAACAATTCTCATGGTGACGCATGATGAAGATTTAGCGCATCGCAGCAGCAGAATCGTGACGGTGTCCGAGGGACTGGTTCTCCCGGCAGCGCTGCCAGGGAGGGGGCGCTATGGATAACTATGTCTTGTTCACACCTCGCTGGCGAAAAGTGTGGGCGGACTTATGGGGTAATAAACTGCGGACTATCCTGGTCGTTATGTCAATAGCGGTCGGGGTATTTGCGGTCGGGATGGTATACAGCTCTTATCTGATGTTCGCACGGGACTTGGCCGGGAGCTGGGGATCAGCATCCCCCGCCAGCGCCAGTCTGTATGCCGATCCTTTTGACGAAGAGTTGGTAGACAGCGTGCGCAGTTTACGGGGCGTCAAAGAAGCGGAAGGCCGGCGCAATGTAGATCTGCGGGTGCGAACCGGCGGCGGGGAATGGCGGCAGATGTTTCTGACTGCCATCCCCGACTATGCCAAACAGAAGGTAAATGTGGTAAAACCGCAGTCGGGGGCATGGCCGCCGGGAGATGGCGATGTACTGCTGGAGCGGTCTTCGCTGGCTGAACTGGGAGTGACCCAGGGAGGAAGCATCCAAGTGGAGACTCCTTCGGGGCGAAAGCGGCTTTTGAAAGTTACGGGAGTGGTGTATGATCCTAGCCAGATTCCCAGCATCTTCAGCGGACGCTCTTACGGCTATATCAACATGGACACTTTAGAAAAATTGGATGAGAAGCGCCGGCTGGATCAAGTTAACTTTATAGTCCAGCCATGGATACTCCGCGGCAAGGAAACGGAACCGATTGAAGCCATTGGGAGACGGGCGTGGACTAAACTTGAGCAGGGGGATACCACCGTATTCTGGCTGCAGGTGAATAAGCCTGGGGAGCATCCGCTGCAGGGCGCTATCAATGCCATGATTCTGCTGTTGGCGGTGCTGGGAGTTTTATCGCTGTTTTTGGGTACATTTCTCTTGGTAAATACCGTTTCAGCTATTCTTGCCCAGCAGGTGCGCCAGGTAGGGATTATGAAAGCCATTGGGGCGCGTCGAGACCAGATTTTGCGAATGTACCTTACCCTGGTGGGAGCTTATGGAATTCTGGCGCTGATTGTAGCGGCCCCGCTGGGAGCGCTGGCGGCCAGCGCTGTGACAAGTTTCATTGCCGGTGTATTCAACTTTGATTCGGGTGGATTGGAAATGCCGCCGAGTGTACTGCTGCTTGAAGCAGCAGTAGCTATCCTGATACCGCTGGTAGCGGCTATGTGGCCGATATGGCGTGGTACCGGCGTGACGGTTAGGGAAGCAGTCGGCGACTTTGGCATTAGCGGCGTCAAGGCCAAAGGCCGCATAGACCGGTGGGTGGATGCAGGACTTGAACGTCTTAAAAAACTGCCTCGCCCGCTGCTGCTTTCTCTGCGCAATACATTTCGCCGTAAAGGACGTCTTGCCCTTACGTTGTTGACACTCACCGTGGCCGGGACGGTATTTATGGCCGTGTTTTCGGTTCGCTCATCCTTGTATTCAACCTTGGATCAAGCACTCGACTACTTCCACTATGATATTTCAATCGGTTTTACCCAGAGTTACCGGGCCAGCCGGATTGAGCAGGAAGTGATGCGGGTGCCGGGAATAAAAGCAGCCGAAGCGTGGGGTTTTACGTCAGGGAGGATATTGAAAGACGAACGGAAAGAAGCCGAAGATGAAGCCAGTAAAAATGTATTTATACTAGCCCCTCCGGTGGAGACAAAGATGATTCAGCCGCGCATCATTGAGGGAAGATGGCTTGTAAAAGAAGATGAAAGCGCCCTTGTCGTCAATACCGAGGCGCTGAAAGATAATCAGCAGCTTAAAGTGGGAGAGCCTGCCATAATAAAAGTCGGCACCCGAAAACTGCGCTTTACCGTAGTAGGCATTGCGCAAAGCACGTTAACCGGGCCGATTGTCTACGCTCCCTATGAATGGCTGACCGGAGCAGTGCAGGAAGCCGGCCGGGCCCGGTCGGTGCAGATTGTGGCTGCGTCTTCAGACCCTAAGGAACAAAGCGCCTTAGGCCGGACG
Source organism: Negativicutes bacterium (assembly GCA_026417995.1). Classification (GTDB taxonomy): domain Bacteria; phylum Bacillota; class Negativicutes; order Sporomusales; family JAOACF01; genus JAOACF01. The sequence goes on along the minus strand of JAOACF010000019.1, from coordinate 27,058 downwards.
CTCGAAGAACACATGAAAAAGAACAGCTTGCGCATTCAAAATGTTGACATTACGTGGGAACAGAAACAGCGTATCAGATCCCAGTTCGATATCATTACTACTTTCCTGCTCACCATGGCCGTACTGCTCGCCGTGGTGGGAGCCTTGGGGTTGACAGGAACGATGGGTATAAATGTGCTGGAACGGACGCGGGAGATAGGGGTCATGCGCGCTATTGGGGCATCCAGTCTGGGCGTCGGCAAAGTGTTTGTGGTAGAAGTTTTATGTATCGGTCTTTTGAGCTGGTTGGCGGGAGCCATCCTGGCTCTGCCGGTTGCGGCGCTGCTCAGCTACCAGGTAGGAGTGCTGTTCCTGCAAAACCCGCTTGCATTTTCTTTCAGCATCGCCGGGATCGTTATCTGGCTGGTTTTGTCGGCGCTGCTGTCGGTGCTGGCAAGTCTGATGCCGGCATGGAATGCGGCGCGGTTGAGTGTTCGTGATGTGCTGAGCTATGAATAACCTGGATAGGGGGAAAAGGTCATGCCGAATAAAGAGCCGCTGCCGGCATTGGGCGGATGGATAAAAAGACGCTGGCTATTGCTGTTGGTTTTGCTGGCGGTGCTAACGGCCGGTTCGTGGTGGCTATGGAACGGCCGTCAGAGTGATAAAAAAGTAGTGCCGCCGGTGAAGGCAGACAGCCGGATACTGGCTGAGGGAATCGTATTTCCGGTACGCTATGCGCAGATGGTTATGCCGGTGGACGGTACTATCGGTGAGGTTCTAGCCAAAGAGGGGGATAAGGTCAAAGCCGGTCAACCCTTGCTCCGCTTAGTACGCCAGGACTATTACGCCCGGGTGCGCAGCGCGAACTCAGATGTGCAGCGGGCCGCCGCCGCGGTGGAGCAAGCCCGGGTAAACCTGGCGGACGCTGAGCGTGAGCTGCAGCGCCAGCTAAAGCTGGAGGTAATGGGAGCGACATCGCGGCAGCAGCTTGACCAGGCGAGGACGCTGGCGGACCGGAATCGGGCAGCTCTGATGCAGGCAGAAGCGGATTTGCGGACGCAGGAAGGACGGCTGGCCGAGGCCGAAGGGCAGTTGGATAAAACCGAACTGCGGGCGCCTATAGATGGTACAGTAGCTTTTCTGGATGTGAAGGTAGGCGAACACGCTACCTTAGGTACGGTATTAGTGCGGATGGCTGACGATTCCGCTTGGGAAGTTCGCAGTGATGACTTGACCGAACTGGTGGTGGCCAGGGTGCGGCCAGGCGATGCCGTGTCGCTGACATTTGACGGCATTCCCGGTCTCGAGATCCCCGGCAAAGTAAAATTTATCCGTCCCTATGGCGAGAAGAAACGGGGAGATATTACGTATACGGTGACGATTGCACCTGACCGTTGGGACGAACGGCTGCGCTGGAATATGACCGCCCAGATTGCGATTATGCCTGCCAAGTAGGCTGGGCAAACGTTTAGAAAGCTTCTTTATTGTATGGTATAAAACCGGCATACCTTTAATGGTGATGCCGGTTTTTACACATACTAAATTTATCTATGCGATGGAAAGGTGTTGGTGACATGGAAGCCCAAGGCAAGCCTAATCGCCTGGTGAACCAAAAATCCCCCTACTTATTGCAGCATGCCTTCAACCCGATAGATTGGTATCCCTGGAGCGATGAAGCCTTTGAAAAAGCGCGGTCAGAAGATAAACCCGTCTTTCTTAGCATTGGCTACAGCACATGCCATTGATGGCATGTTCGTAATAGACACCTAAAGAAGTTACTGCTGGATTAGCCATACCCTCCATCTTAGTATAACAACATCCCAGTCTCTATAAATAGTCCTAGTGAATCATCACTAGGGCTTTCTTTGTGTGTTGACTTTTGACGAAAAAAACTGAAAATTTCTTTTTGAATGATATTGTATTGCTTTCGAATACATGATATTATGAGAACAAGGAAATGATATCAATGATGATGATATCAAGATGATAACGAGGGGTTGATTGGCGTGGGTAAGAATCAAAAGCAAGTTATTTTCCGGCTGGATGAGGATGTCTATTGTCAGTTCAAAAGTTATTTAGAACAAAGAAACATCAACATGCAAAAGGCTTTGGAGGAAGCTGTCGTAAAGATGATAGAGTATAGGGAAACACTCAGTCATAACATGCAATCAGTCTTAAGGCAGCTCTTTCAGAATGAAATCGACATTATAAAGGAACATCTTTATAAGGCTTGCATTCGGTCACTAACGCTACACACTTCAAAACAGTATTCAGTGAAAGTCCTGGTAGATGAATTTGGTGACATCGAAATTTTAGAAACCGCGCCAGGCTGGGTTCCCGCTTGCGTGAATGGTACAAAGTTTTATGTTCTATGGGAATTCGAGTCAATTAACTTAATTCAATTTTATCAGTCGTATCGGTTCGATCTCATAGGAGATTGTGACAAAGCTCTTACACCCTTCTGGGAGGACTTGATCGGTACAGGTAGTTTATCATGTGCCGAGTTTGCGGCTTGGTTAAGGGCAAATACGGAGTATGGTGCCCTTGAAGGCTTCGACGATGAGGAATATCTTCGGGAGATTGCAGCAACAGTCGGGATTGATGAAATCATTGACCTTGTTTGCAGGTGGAATCCAAGAGCATTAAAGCTCTATCATAAGTGGTTGCTTGCCTTGCTAGAAACAACTGAGTATGGAAGGGGTGGCGGTTTTGCTATACAACATAATAACGGCACCATTGAAACCTTCGAGCCGAGAATGTATAGGAACTTAGTGGAGTACCATTGTTTGAAGATTATTAGGGCGATCTTGAAACGCGAGGAGATGCAGTTTATTAACTTTGCAGTAGATATAGATGAAGGACCGCAAATGCCTTTTACCGAGGATGAACTCCAAATAATTCAAGATCTATATTGGGATAGTCTGCTAGGGGAAGGGGGGAATAAAGGTAAATGATTAAATTGCGGTCGACTCCAATGCTGAAAGCAATGGGATTTCGGTATAGGGCGGATCTTGATTTCTACGTCAATGGCCTGTCATACGGAGCTAGAATATTCCGCAAAAGTGATGAACTGAGGGCTTTAGATATATGGAAAGATCTATACAAGGGTAATGGGGAGTTCGCAGGTAGCACCTTGATCGTTAAGAACTTTCCCCTTGACAGCGCGACCGATAGCATTCAGTTCTATTGGGATATGTTTACCCGGTTTTCTTTGGAGTTTGAGGCACATCAACTATTAGACAGGTTTCTCTATTACATCGGTAGAGATGAAGAAGAACTGACTTTAAAAATAGGCACAGGTGACAATGGCTTCATCTGTAGCCTACCCAAGGTATTTTGGCAGATTGACCCAATAAGTTGGAAGCCAAGTTAGGGTGTTGTAACCCCCGGTAAGGCTGGCATGTAATTCATTTTGAGAAAGGGGCAATGGACTGTGATTTTGTGCGACTATATTAATGAAAAGGAATTTGTTCGCAAGTTTATTAACGAGACTATGAATCAAAAGATATCCTTTAATGGCGAAAGTCATCACTGGCTGGTCTGGGGGGCTGAGATTTGGCTCCCGGAAGGAGGGCGCGATGGCTTTTCAGGCTCATTGGATTTAATTGCAACTGACGATACTGGAAAGGTGTGGCTAGTTGAGGCTAAGCTCCGCACTAATCCCGAACTCTGTCCTGCAATTTGGCAAAAGCAGATATTGCCATACCGATATGGTTTGGCACAACTAACCCCGGACACCATAAACCGTAGGTCAAGAAGGTATTTGATTAACCAAGGGGCTATTAAAGTTGCTGTACATGAGTCGCAAGATTACCGGCACTTGTACGATGCATTTATTGTTTGGTCAAAAGATAAGGGATTTAGCGACAATACCGCTCGTGAGCTATATAATAAAACTATGCAGGCTATTCGAGACGAGAATATTGTTTGCGCTGTGCTTGCCGACATTCCTAGCATGGAAGTATGGGAAGCACGTCCTTCGGATGGTAAAGCTTACGCATACATATTCGCAAATGTGACAACATCCGGTTTTGAAACCAATGTTGTTTACGATCCAGGATCAGGCGGTAATATAGCCGTTAATACGGATTTTGCGCTGCAAGTCAAAAATTGGGATGAATTAGCCCGGCATAAGCAAGAAGTCAAGCCTACCCCTCAGTCGGTAGAGCAATACCTGACCAATGATTCGGCTGAATACTATCGCGAGTGTATAAGAAGACTCGTAGCTTGCGGGTGGAGCGGTAAATATCATTCAAACTCTAAAGCGTTCATCGTCGATATGCCTACAGTTTATGGCCCGTCTATACGTATTCATCTCGGTTGGGTCGATTTTGACGCTAGAGTGCCAATGAAAAACCGCCTTCCAGGAGAACTCGGGCTAAAATTCAACATTGACTTTCGTCATTTTAAAAAGAGCCCCCAAAGAGAAATGGGTTATTCCTTAGCAAAGCAACTTGCCAAGACAGCTAACTATAATGGTCGAGGGAAAGGACTTAACCTGCGGTATCGTGACCTAACTGAGGAAGAAAAGGAATCCTGGGACTGGGAGATGTACCGTTGCGTAACGGCTTTTGATCGTGACTATCTTGGAAACTCTGGTGAGCGAAAGGATTTTGAAGCAGCGTGGTCTTTCTTGGAAGGTATGCTAAATTCTAAATAGAGCCGAGCCTCAAATAACAATTAAAAAGAGAAACTTAGGCAGATTATTTGCCAAGTTTCTCTTTTTTGTTTACGCCAAGTTTGTACCTAATCCCTTCGGGAAAGCCAGTCACTGTCCTTCGGACGCTACCTGCTCCGCCTAACGGCGCTGCCTCTACAAGCCTATTGGAAGTGATGGCGGTCATCCGCTAATGCTGCATTATGTTCTGTCATCCCGACGGGCTACCCCACGAACATAATGGTCATTAGCCGACGTCCGCCATAGCCTGCGGCAGCTAGGAACCCACCCCTAACCCCTCCCGCTAGGCTGGAGGGGAACAGACCGCTGTTCGTCTTCTGCGAGGTGGCGGATATTGGCGCAGTTCTTCGGGCATGGGATTAGGCAGATAGTCAATGCCCCTGTGGGCCGGTATCGTAATTATGTTGATACCCTCTCGCCTGCAGCTATCAATATAATCAGGAAGCGTCCTTTCGCCAATACGCACTAGAACTTCTGGCTCATTATCAAGAAGTGTACCGCTCAAAGCCATATTAACGCTGTCAGGATAAGACCCCGCCTGCGCTATTAGACGTAGCCAATTATAAATGCCTGCTTTCTTCGGCCTGCGCCATCGTGTTTGCTCAATACGCCTTTGCACGGCAGAAAGGCTGTAATAGTCACCATAACCAATGGTTGTCCGGTAGTAGTATTGTATCTTCTCTTGCGCTATACGCTCGTCCAAGAAACCATGCAAACTGATATCACTTAACCCATAATCATTCATAATTTCAAACCGTTTGGATTTACTGCACTGGATTTCCAACCGGTACACGTTAGCTGCTTCACCGCAAAGAGCAGTATAAAGCCGCCCAAGCTGCCGCCGCTTCTTGCTCATCTGGTCGAGTTTATCGTAGAAGTTGATTGTTACCGAGCCACATTCCAGGTAGAAACTACCCGGCCTGTTCACTCTGTCAATATAATCGCGGGGATGCTTAGCCCGCTTAGCCAATTCAACAAACAAGGCAGCATGTGGCGTTTGCACATCAATCGCATAATCAATGCGATGTACAGACCACCGGAGAAGCGGTTCGAAGGTGATTGAGGTGATTATACGTAAACCCACTCGAAAACGTTCCTGAAGCGCTTCTATGTTGTCCTGCGTGCAGCAAAATAGTGAAACTGTTGGACGGTCTGTGAGCAGCACCTGAGGATTGATTACAATGCGCAGAAAGTAGTAGTTTTCGTTGCCCCTGCGGTACAGGGTGAACTTGTTGAAACCAGGAAGCTGATATTCTGGCGCTTGTAATTCGCTTATACGGCCTGCCAGAAACTGCTCCATCTGATTATCAGGAAAGGCGCTTTGGCTTCTGGCAAAGTCTTCGAGCTTCTCCCTGCTCATGCTATGTCCTATTTCAACGGTATGTATCAACGGTAATCCCCTCACTATCATACTCAGGTGTCGACATAATCAATAGTACCATTGTACACCTGAACGTGGGGGAAGGGAAAGAGTTATCTGCATTTGGGCTAGTTTACGATTTTTCTATACCACTTAGAACTTGTTATAACCACAATTCTCCTAGGAATTTCCATATATAAAGTACAGAGATAGATTACCGGCGATTTTTCGGCATTGAACATGCTTGTAGGCAACGAATTTTAAGAATCTAGGTAAATCAATGGTTTTGCCGCACCAGTACTGGACTTCAGCACTTAAGGTTTATTGAAAGTACTTGATTTTCCTACGTTCTCGCCGTTTTAGCAAAACGAGCATAATTTCGCCGTCTGCACCTGGTTTAGCAGCCCAAATAAGGCCCTAGTGTACAGAATGTAAAACCCTAATAGGCAACCTGAAAAATCAAATTTTGCTGACCCTTCCTAGTCTTTATTGACCTTTATGTTACCAGTATTTGGAGGGTACGGGGGTCCAGTTTGAACCATGCGAGCATATCGCGTGGCTTTTTTATTTTCTCAGCCATTCAATGAAAGGAGGTGATTACCATGATTATCCGTAAGTACAGCGACCGATATTGGGCGGTCTATGATGAAGCAGGTGAGCTTATCTGCGTCACACTGTATAAGAAGGGAGCCGTAGAAGTTGCACGCCGGTTAACTGCGGCGTTAGGCAGGAAGCGCTGAACAAGTAACCGGGATGAAAAAACATGACCGTGAGCAAGGCGATGTTATCTGCTTGACACTTGTAAGGATAAACGGCTATCATGTAGGTGTAGTAAGATTGATAAAGCAAACTGCCAAAGACAATTAAATACTAACTAGCAGTTTGAGAATACACTTATTTGAAGATAAAGGGCGCGTTCGCGTCAAGATTAAACAATCTAACCCTATTTAGGGTTTTGGTTGTTAATGTCTTGACGTGGACGCGCCCTTGTTGCTTTTTTAGCAGCAATAAGATACACCGAAGGATAAGTCACCACGCATTGGCCGAAACGGTCAGGCCATGCGCAGGCGAAACGAAAGGCCGAATAACAGCCGAGGTGACGCCTTATGCCAAAACGTAGTTCCATTAAAATTCGTGTTATTGCTGACAACATACCATCTATCGAAGCTATTTCCGCTCTCACACAAACATTTTTAAGGCAATGTAAAGAAATGAGCAAGCCGACTGAACTCAAGAAACCGGCTTAAGATGTAGCAATAGTATTTCCTGCACACCAACTATAGGAGGTTCAACAGAATGGCGAATATTAACCATGTTGCAATATATCTGCGTAAATCACGAGACGATGAGAATGAGGCGGACGTGCTGTCCAAACACCGACAGACATTGTACGCATTTGTAGAACAGAAAAAATGGACATATGACATTTACGAGGAAATTGCATCAGGAGACAGTTTAGAGTTCCGGCCCGAGATGCAGAAGCTCTTGAAACGCGTAGAGGACGAAATATATGACGGCGTTGTTGTAATGGATATTGACCGCCTTAGCCGTGGTGATGATGAAGACCGCGGAAAAATCCTTAAGAAGCTGGCCCGTTATGATGTTAAGGTAATTACACCACAGAAACCCTATGACCTGAATGACGAAGATGACTCAATGCATGTTGGTTTTAAGTCATTCATGGCCCGATGCGAGTATATGATGATTAAAAAACGACTCAAACAGGGGAAGATTGCAGGAGCCAAGCAAGGCAAGTGGACGAACGGCAAGCCACCCTTTCCGTATGAGTACAACCGGGATACAAAAACGGTGTCTGTCAATCCTGACAAACTAGTTACCTACCGATTGATAGTTGAAAAGTATATCAACGAACCAATTGGGCTACAAGAGCTGGCCGTGTGGCTCAACCTTGCCGGTGTACCATCTTTAACGCCGGATTCGCCCTGGTCATCAACAAAGCTGCACCGCCTTTTGACCTCCCAAGTCCACCTAGGCAAGATTGTTTACCAGAAAACTCGTGGCAACTTTCGGAAGGATGGCAAGGTAACGAAGAGAAGCACCGATGAATGGATTGTCGTTGACGGTCAGCATGATCCGGTTAAGACTGAAGAGGAACATATCAAAATAATGACCAAGCTCCAGCAAAATTCCTTGATACCAAAAAAGGCGCGGCCTGGAGTAAGGCCATTAACCGGTATACTGTACTGCGCCAAATGTAATCATCGAATGCAGTTCAGGGAAAAAACACTTAAGTATGGAAGTAAGGCTCTGTATGCGTTATGTGCTTATCAATACCCTGATGGCAGGAATTGTGAGCAGGTTGGGCATCGTTTGGATAACCAATTCTTTGACGCTCTGTTCGATGGTATCTTGTCCAACGTAAGCACTACTGTAGCCGGAAACAAGGATGAGGTGGCTATTAACGAGCTGCGAACTGTAATTGGGCAGAAACAGGACAAGGTAATGCAGGAGGAAAAAGCACTTAAACGGGTTTATACTAGTTATGAGGATGGTGTGTATTCTGCTGATGAGTTTGCTCTTCGGCGGCAGGGCAGGGAGGCTGCAATTAAAGCCCTGCATCAGGAAATACAGGCGCTAAATGAAAAACTGGCAATGTTGTCTGGACAGTACAGTAGTTTCGAACTCAAGCAGCAAGTAAAAGTTTTCAAGAGGGAATGGAAGAAAGCGAGCAGCCCAAAACAGCAAAATAGCCTGCTTAAGTCGGTCGTTACCAGGATATTGTATGATAGAAATGATGATAATGTTGATCTGCGTATTATATACAAATAAAAAGCAGGTGAAATGATGTAAGAAGCTTCTTTAGCCATATTTGAGCGTGAGAAGCTTCTTTGTTTAGGATTAATATGGAAGAATTGAAAGTAATGATAATGCAGAAGCTAATCTTAATATATTATTAGTATTTGACAAGAATATATGCTCATAGAGGGGGTGGTCATATGCCAAAAAACAAGATGCCCAATAGATTAGCTCAGGAAAAGTCACCGTATCTTATGCAACATGCTTACAATCCAGTGGACTGGTTCCCCTGGAGTGATGCGGCTTTCCAAAAAGCTAAAGAGGAAGACAAGCCGGTCTTTCTATCTATTGGGTATAGCTGACTTTTTGGTGTCGATTATGCACATGTCACTGGTGCCATGTCATGGAGCGGGAGTCGTTTGAAGATGAAGAAGTGGCCGCGATCCTGAACCGTTATTTTATCTCAATTAAAGTTGACCGGGAAGAACGTCCGGACATTGACCACATTTATATGCTGGTATGTCAGAAACTTACAGGTCACGGCGGGTGGCCACTGACCATAATAATGACGCCAGACAGGAAGCCTTTTTTTGCCGGAACCTATTTTCCGAAAGAAAGCAAGTGGGGGAGGCCGGGGCTGGTTTCGTTATTGACAGCTATTCAAGAACAGTGGCAGGCAAATCGTGAAATCCTGCTTGCTTCCGGCGACCGGATTGCCAGGCGGATTGATATAGCAAACCGCCGCCGGAGCCGGGGGGAGTTGTCGTCAGAGACGCTTGACAGAGCTTATGAGCAGCTTTTACGCTACTTTGATGACGAGTATGGCGGTTTTGGGTCAGCGCCTAAATTCCCGACACCGCATAACCTTATGTTTCTGCTGCGGTATTGGAAGCGCACCGGTGTTGCCAAGGCCCTGGAAATGGTCGTGCATACGCTTCAGTCAATGCATGCGGGCGGCATATATGACCATATCGGTTATGGTTTTGCCCGCTATTCGACGGATAACCAGTGGCTGGTGCCGCATTTTGAAAAAATGCTGTATGACAATGCATTATTGTGCTACACATATATTGAAGCCTATCAATGCACCGGCAATCCCTTGTTTGCGCGGGTTGCCGAAGAAATAATCGCTTATGTCAAGCGGGATATGACCGGTGAGGAAGGCGGCTTTTATTCCGCCGAGGACGCCGATTCAGAGGGGGAAGAAGGCAAATTTTATGTTTGGCACCGAGGGGAAGTGCTGGAGCTTTTAGGAGCGGCAAAAGGCAAGATATTTTGTGACTTTTATAATATTACTGATGAAGGGAACTTTGAACACGGCAGCAGCATACCCAATTATATCCGCCAGGACCGAAACCAGTACGCCGCCAGATACGGAATTAGCGCGGAAAGCTTCGATGATTTGCTGCGTGAATGCCGCGAACGGTTATATTTTGAACGTGAAAAACGCTTACATCCTTTCAAGGATGACAAGATGCTCACGGCTTGGAATGCGCTTATGATCGCCGCTCTGGCCAAAGCTGCACGCGCGCTGGACAATCCGGACTACCTTAAAGCTGCGGAGCAGGCGCTTGCTTTCATCGAAAAGCGGCTGAAACGCCCGGACGGCCGGCTGCTTGCCCGTTATCGCGACGGCGAGGCGGCAGTACTGGCTTATTTGGACGATTATGCGTATTTGCTTTGGGCGCTGCTGGAGGTGTATGAGGCAGGATTTGATGCCCGGCACTTGGCAAGAGCGGTGGAATTGGCCAAGCAAATGAGGGCGCTATTCTGGGACGATGCACGCGGCGGTTTCTTCTTTTACGGCGAGGATGGCGAAAGCTTGCTTATTCGTCCCAAAGAACTCTACGACGGCGCTCTGCCGTCAGGGAATTCAGTAGCGGCGCTGATGTTGCTAAAACTTGCCAGAATTACTGACGACGCAGAAATCAGACAACTAGTAGCGCAACAAATAGCTTTCTTTGCCGGGGAAGTCGACAAGTATCCCCGGGCATATACCTTTTTTCTAATTGCGCTCGACTATCAATTAGCCGTGCCTCAACATATTATCATCGCCGGCGACAGGCAAAGCGCCGCTGCACAGTCAATGCTCAAAGCGGCAGGCAGCCGATTTTTGCCATATGCCGTTGTGCTGTTCAATGAACCAAGTCAAGGGACGTTGCTAAAACAGATTTCGCCGCATGTGGCCGGCAAAGAAGGCGATAAGGGAAAAGCAACGGCCTATATCTGCCATAATTTTGCCTGTCAGGCTCCGATTACGGACGTGGACAGGTTTAATGCCAGTATTTAAATAATTCATATTAAATAATAATTGTTATTTACAAAGCGGGATAAACATGGTAAGATAAATACATCCAATAAGTTAGTACATGAAAGGGGTCATTATTATGATTAGTACGAAAATGCAAGATGCAATCAACGACCAAATCCAAGCGGAGTTATATTCCGCTTACCTGTATCTGGCGATGTCTACATATTGTGAAAGTCAAAACCTGCGCGGCTTTGCCCATTGGCTCAAACTGCAGCACGGCGAAGAGACCGAACATGCGGAAAAGCTGATGGACTACCTCCTGGAGCGGGGCGGTAAAGTTGTGCTCAAGGCAATTGACGCGCCCCCGGCGGAGTTTGGATCGCCGCTGGATATTTTTGCACAGGTTCTTGCACATGAACAGCATGTGACCGAACGCATCCACAAACTCTATGAACTGGCTCTTGCCGAAAAAGATTATGCCGCACAAATTTTCCTGCAGTGGTTTATCACTGAGCAAGTTGAGGAAGAAGCAACGGCCGGCGCCATTCTGGAACGTCTCAGAATGATCCCCGAAAAGAGCGGCGCGCTGCTATACATTGACAAAGAACTTGGCAAGCGTGAATAAAACGACGTAAATAAGAAAATGCTTGAACCAGCTTTTGGCGTATTCGCCGGAAGCTGGTTTTGGTATTGCCAGCATTTAAATTGTATAGAATTTCACAAACTAAAGGATACTATACATAGAATCCGCTTGATAATGTCGCGGAGGTGATATGTATGGGTAAAAAAGGTGTTATGTCCGATAAAATGAAATACGAATTGGCTCATGACCTTGGTTTTGGCGAAAAAGTGGAAGACGGGGACTGGGGAGACGTCACGACCAAAGAAGTAGGGATGATGGTGCGAGAGGCGATCAAAAGGGCTGAAAAGTCAATGGCTGCGGAGAAAGGGCAGGTCCCATAACTTGCCGCATGCAGCAAAGGATAACCCCGGCGTCAATGTTCCGGGGTTATCCTTTGCCTTTCTCCGCCAATAAAAGCAAGTAAACAGAGGAGTTTTCCCCCTGATATCAGAATACATATTTATGTGCATTGCGTAAAACAGATTGGGGCATGTGAATTGAGGATTAAAGAAAAGTATGTAGCGATATTGCTTCTTGCTATAGTCGTGGTTTGGGGAATTAACACGCCGGTAATGAAAATGGTGCTAACGGTATTATCCCCTAATGTATTTTTAGCGTTGCGCCTGGCATTCGGGGCGCTTCTTGCCATTGCCGTATTATTTCTGACCAAGACCTATCGACCTATGCCGCTGAAGGATATCCGCCTGCTTGCTTCGATCGGTTTTTTTGGTTTTTTTCTGAACCAATTTTTGGTTGCGTATGGTCTGCCCGCTACCACTGCGGGCAATGCATCCTTAGTTCTGGCCACACTGCCGGTTGGCGTTGCCTTGATTAACCGGGCGCTGGGCCTTGAGCCGTTATCGCGCAAAACAGCTGCCGGTATTGCAGTATCTTTGCTTGGGGTGGTGCTGATTGTTGCGGGATCGAATAAGGAATTAAGCCTATCAGGTTCTCATGTAATGGGGGCGGGTTTAATTTTAGCCGGTCAGTTTTGTTATGGCTACTATACTGTTTTTTTTAAGCAGCTAATTCATAAATATTCGGTCTACCAAATTGTTGCCGGCATCATTAGTCTTTGCGCCGTGCTGTTCTGCCTGATTGCCCTGCCGGAACTGGCGCAAATCAACCTTCGCGAAATATCGGCAATGGCATGGTCCGGCATCATTTTTTCCAGCGCCTTTGCTCTGATATTGGGGAACTTTATCTGGATTTGGGCGGTAGGAATACTGGGCAGCACGAAAGCATCGCTATATCAAAATTTATGTCCGGTTTTTTCCATTGTCTTCGCTTGGGTTTTTATGAATGAAGCCTTCGGCTTGCTTCAGGCCATTGGCGGCGGAGTGATTTTTGGCGGCCTGTATCTGACGCGGGATACAGCGGATGCAGTTTCGGAAAGAGCTGAACCCTAATGGCAAGAGGACAGTTTTTATGGTTAAGGGCTGATATGTGAAAATTTTGTGAAAGCGCAGGATTGCCTTGAGAAAGCGCGGAATTTAGTAAAAATAGGATAACCTAGCGGGGTGAGATACCTTGGCCCTTAAATTGGAAATTGCGCAAGAAATTTTGTTAAAAGCCACCCGAGTAACTTCTGTTGAGCAAATTAAGCTTGAAGAGTGCTGGCATAGGGTGTTGGCGGAAAATATCGTCGCCGCAACTGATTTCCCTCCTTTTGACCGGTCGCCGCTTGACGGCTACGCCGTTATCGCCGCAGACGTAGCAAAGGCCAGTGCGGACAATCCGGCTATTTTACGCCAGATTGAAAACATTCCCGCTGGCTTTACGCCTCAGGCAGCAGTAACAACCGGCACCGCAACCCGGATTATGACCGGTGCGCCTCTGCCGCCGGGGGCTACAGGGGTAATCCGCTTGGAAAATACCGAGGTCGACGGTGATATGGAAAAGGTATTTACAGGCAAAGGCGCAGCCGACAGTATCTGCAGGCAGGGTGAGGAAATACAGGCGGGGGAAACGGTTCTCTTTGCCGGAACGGTCATCAATGCTGGTGTAATGGGGATGCTGGCTGTACTGGGAGCGGCTTTCCCCAAGGTGTACGCTAGGCCGCGCGTTGCGCTGATTGCTACCGGCAGTGAAATTATCCCGGTTCATCAGCCACTTGCTCCCGGCAAAATTCGTAATTCCAACAGTTATATGCTTGGCGCTCAGGTAGCGGAGGCAGGGGGGGAGGTTAAGCTGCTGGGTTCTGCGCCTGATGATGTCGACAAAATTGCCCAGCTGATTGCGGAGGCGCCGGTAAGCGATATATATATCACTACCGGCGGTGCTTCGGTGGGAGATTATGATTTGATCGGCGGAGTTTTCAGAAAACTCGGGGTCGATGTATTGTTCGACCGTGTCAGCATCAAGCCAGGGATGCCGGTGCTGGCAGGGGTCAAGGATGGTAAATTTTATTTTGGTCTGTCCGGCAATCCGGCGGCGGCTAGCATTTCTTTCGAGCAAATCGTGCGGCCGGTATTGATGAAGATGGGAGGGCGCTCGCGCTGGTGGCGGCCGCGCATTGAGGCGGTGCTGGCGGCCCCCTTCGGCAAGAGCACGGGGGCGAAACGGTTTGTTTGGGCGCATTGCTGGCAAAAAGACGCTCACATTCTCGCTGAACCGTTGGGCAAGCAGGGAAATGGCATGCTCAAATCGGCTACCACAGCCAATTCGCTGATTGTCATTCCGGAAAACAGCCCGCCGTTAGCCGCAGGCGAAACGGTAGAAGTTATATTATTGGCGGATGTTACTTTCTAAGGAGGTTTTAACATGTTACGAGTTGTAGTTATTGGCGGCGTTGCCGCCGGTTTAAAGGCGGCCGCAAAAATCAGGCGCTGCAACCCTGAAGCGCAAATTACCGTTGTGGAAAAGGGCGATCTGGTTTCTTACGGTGCTTGCGGCATGCCATATTTTGTAGGCGGCGATATCGACGACTTCAACCAGCTCATGATGACTCCCGCCGGGGCTATTCGTAATGTTGAGTTTTTTAGATCCGTGAAAAATGTTGATGTGCTGACTAAAACATTAGCCACCCGTATCGACCGTCAGGCCAAGACCGTGCAGGTGAAAGATTTGACTACCGGCGAAGAAAAAGCGCTGCCTTATGATAAGCTGATAATTGCTACCGGGGCTTCGCCGCTGAAACCGCCTATTCCGGGTATTGATTTAGGTAATATTCACCAGTTATGGCACCCGAATGACGCCAAAGCCGTGCGTTCCGGCCTAGAGCGGGGCAAGTTTGAGAATGCGGTTATTATTGGTGCAGGCCTGGTTGGCATGGAAATGGCCGAGGCCTTTAAAAATTGGGAAGTCAATGTTACGGTCATTGAGATGAAGGAGCAAATCTTTCCTGCTTTCCTCGACCCGGAGGTAGCCGGAGCGGTGGAAAAATACGCCCGCGAAAAAGGCATTCGGATTTTAACCGGTGAGAAGGTAGTTAAGTTTGAAGGCGAAACTGCCGTACAGGCTGTTGTAACCGACAAGCAAACCATTCCCGCCGATATCGTTATTGTGGCGATCGGTGTAAAACCCAACGTCGAATTGGCTAAGGAGGCCGGGCTTACGCTTGGTCCGACCGGCGCCATTGCCGTTGATGAATATATGTGTACAGATGATCCTGACATATATGCAGGCGGCGACTGCGTCGAAAATACGAATATTATCTCCGGTAAAAAAGTGTTTGCGCCGATGGGGTCCACCGCTAACAAGCATGGGCGGGTTATCGGCGAGAATATCTGCGGCGGCAGGGTGAAATTTCGGGGCATTTTGAATACCGTTGTTGTTAAAGTGCTGGATTACAATGTCGGCAAGACCGGCCTCACGGAACGCGAGGCTAAGGAGCTTGGCCGGGAATATATGACAGTAATGACCGGCGGGCACGACCGCCCGCATTACATGCCCGGCGCCAAGCTGATGACCGTAAAGCTGATATTTGATCCCCGGACACGTCGGCTTCTGGGGGCGCAGTCGTTTGGCGAAGGCGATGTTGCCAAGCGCATTGACGTGCTGGCGACAGCGTTGATGTTTGGCGCAACGATTGACGACCTGTTTGATATTGATCTTGGCTACGCGCCGCCGTACAGCGGGCCGATTGATAATGTGGCGGTAGCCGCCAATGCTGCGATGAACAAGCTGGAGGGGGCTTTGAAAGGCATATCGCCGCTTACGGCGAAAGAAACGATGGACGCCGGGGGTGCTGTCTTTTTGGATGTGCGATCCCCAGGTGAATGCAAACAAATTCGTCTGGCCGGCTGCAAGGACATAAAATATATTCCCCTGGGCCAACTGCGCAGCCGCACAGGGGAACTCGATAAAGATCAAGAGATTATTGCTTTCTGCAAAATCAGTCTTCGCGGTTACGAAGCGGCGCTTATCCTCGAGGGCGAGGGCTTTAGCAATGTCAAGGTTATGGAGGGCGGCTTGGTAGCCTGGCCGTTTGAGTGCGAAACTAATTAACGCAAAAGAGCGGGAGATTTGTCGGAGGTTTCGGCGGATTTCCCGTCATTTTCGTCAAGGGTAATAGCCGAGGCGATGGTAGTCAACAGCTTCATTTCCGGAGTGTCTTTCACTATATCAATTACCGCCCTCCGGAATTCGGGGATTTGCATTAATTCCAAAATAGCGGCGCGCAGTTCCGGAGATTTTACATTTTCGGAAAGAGCCTTGACCAGTTCCGGGGATTTGAATACTTCTGCCATTCTGGCCCGTCCCTCGCTGGATTTTAGGTAAATAACCACCTGATTTTTGATAATGTTTTGCACTTCGGGGTTATTAATACCCGACTCTACCATGGAAGCCACCAAAACCTGATCCATTCCTCCTCCGCGATAGCTTGGCGCCAGGGGGCGGATATACAGGCTGAACATGAGCCATAACGCCAGACTGACGACCAGGCCGAAGCTAAGGCCACCCACACACCAAGGGAAAACACGCTGCAACATGGAAATATACCCCCTTTTTAGCTCGACTTTGATAGGATACCCCGTGTGGGGAGGGATATGCGAAAAAAGCACTCAATTCCTTGCGGAACCGAGTGCTTTTTGCTTTTAGCGCTAGTAGCGCCACCTAACGCGTGCAGGCGCAAAAAATTTCACTAACGCCATTCCGGCAAGGAAACCGCCGATGTGGGCCCACCAAGCGATATTCGCGCCGGCCATCATGAGCGACATGGTGCCATACTGCAGCTGGATAAAAAACCAAAGACCCAGAAATATTATGGCGGGAATTTCTATAATCTGGATGAAAAATAATATCGGTACGACTGTCAGTACTTTTGCCCAGGGAAAGGTGACAAGATATGCACCGAGAATGCCGGATACCGCGCCGCTGGCGCCTATTGTGGGGATAGCGGAGGCGGGGTCGAACGCAACGTGCGCCAGATTGGCGATCACACCGCAAGCTATATAGAAGCCCAGAAACCGGATATGTCCCAGCCGATCCTCTATGTTATCGCCAAAGATCCAGATATACCACATATTGCCGATAATATGCATCCAGCCGCCGTGCAGAAACAGGTTGCTCAATAGCGGAAAATAGGAGGCCGGGCTTAACGGGTCGCGAGAGATCGCGCTGAGAAATTCTGAAGGAATCAGGCCATACGTGAGGATGAATGCATTTAACCCGCGGCTGCTTAACTGCAGTTCCTGGTAGAAAACATAAAAATTGGCAATAATTAATGCCACTGCCAACAGAGGAAAATTACCCGATCGAATATTATCGCGAATAGGTATCATGAACATGCCTCCTCGCCGGATTACTGCTATCTTTGTGCAGCCTGTAAGTCCGGATGTCTGCAACAGTCTTCTTTAATAATTTTATGACATAATTATGCTTGGTGCATACTAAATAAAAATATTTTGCTGGAGATGGTTTGATGCAGCCATTTGTGCCCAAGCGCGCATTTTTTGAACCGGCCGCTCTCGAATATCCTCTTGGCCGGGAAATCTATGACCGTTTGCAAAAATTAGGGGTAGAGATACATACAACCGGATCGCACAACCGTGTGACCGGCATTCCGGGCAAGACGCCGGGGGAAGCATACCGCGAAGCGAAGCGCACGCTGGTCGTGGGAGTAAGAAAAAGCAACGAGTATGCTCCGTGCAAGCCTTCCGCTCATTACCAGCTCCCGCTCAATACCGGCTGCTCCAGCATGTGCGAATATTGCTACCTAGCTACTACGCTCGGCAAAAAGCCCTATATCCGGGTATATGTTAATATCGAAGATATCCTGGCCAAAGCCCAAGCATATATTGAAGAGCGCAAGCCAGAAATTACGGTGTTTGAAGGGGCGGCAACCTCAGACCCGATACCCGTCGAATATCTGACGGGCATTTTAAAGCGAACCATCGAATTCTTTGGCGTGCAGGAATATGGGCGCTTTCGCTTCGTTACTAAGCATGCCCGCGTAGATAGCTTATTAGACGCGACGCACAACAAGCATACCCGCTTTCGGTTCAGTCTGAACGCCGATCCGGTTATATCCCGGTATGAGCACCTAACCCCGTCGATGGCAGAGAGGGTGGAAGCGGCGGGCAAAGTGGCACGGGCGGGTTATCCGCTGGGATTTATCATTGCGCCGATTGTTCACTACCCCGGTTGGGAGAATGACTATCAGGAGCTGTTCCGGTCACTTGACCGTAAGCTGCCGGATTCGGCGCGGCGCGACCTGACGTTTGAATTGATCACTCACCGCTTTACCAAGCGGGCGAAAAATTCTATATTAGCTGTTTTTCCTGAAACCGGGTTGCCGATGGATGAGAATGAACGCCGGTTTAAGTACGGCCAGTTCGGCTACGGCAAATATCTCTATACTGCGGAGGTCATGGCGGAAATCAAAGAATTCATGATCAAACAGATTCAGGTATACTTTCCTGAGGCAGGTATCGACTACTTTGTATAAAGGAGAATAAAGAAAAGGAACCTTGCGGTCCGGGCAAGGTTCTTTTTGATCGATGGCAAAATATAGTTTTGTTTGGCTGGTAAGTTAAGCATAGCCGAAAAATTTGACAGAATTATGTCCGGTCTGTGAAAGATTTGTTAAAAATATAGCTTCCATCCTCTGTGCACACAAGGGACTGGGATGTGGCGCAAGAATTAATTAAAAGGAAGCATGCGGGAAAGAGGTGGATATATGATTATCGGCATTGGCATAGACATTATTGAGGTTAGCCGGATTGCGGCGGCGCTGCGCAGTGATGCATTTCGGCAGCGTGTTTTCACGGCCGGCGAACAGGCTTACTGCTCCAGCCGGGGCAAGGGCAGCGCGGCTTCCTATGCAGCGCGTTTCGCCGGCAAAGAAGCTGTACTAAAGGCGCTTGGCACAGGGTTTTCCGGCGGAACTTGGCAGGATATCGAAATTCTGCCTGATGACTTGGGGCAGCCCCGGGTCACTTTAGCCGGTTATTTCCAAACGGTGGCGCAGCAAAAAGGGATTGAGCGAATTTTTATTTCACTTACGCATACCCGAGAATATGCGGCTGCCCAGGTGGTCATGAGCGGAGGAGAGATATGAAAGTTGCAACAACTGCCGAAATGCGTGCAATTGACGCTGAAGCGATAGAAGCATATCACCTTCCCGGGGTCGTGCTAATGGAAAACGCCGGTATGGCAGTTGCCCGCTGTGTGGCCGCGCTGCTTGGCAATGCAGCCGGCAAACGGGTCGCCGTCTTCGCCGGCAAAGGGAATAATGGCGGTGATGGTTTTGTCGCGGCCAGGCATCTTTATAACCAAGGCGCGCGTGTCAAAGTATTTATCATTGGCGCCACAAAGGCAGAAATAGCGGGCGACGCCGGAGTTAACCTCAAGGTCATTGAAGCGATGGGGATTGAGATACAGGAAGTACGAGACGAGCGTAGCTGGGATATAACCGAAGTTGCCGCCCGCTTTGCCGATTGCGTAATCGATGCGCTGCTGGGAACAGGCTTTTACGGCGAACTTAAGCCGGAAATGCTGCGGGCGGTTACGACGATAAACCTTGCCGGCAAACCGGTGGTAGCTGTTGACATCCCGTCCGGGGTGGAAGCCGATACGGGGCAGGTTCGTACAGCGGCGGTAAATGCGACCAAAACAGTGACTTTCGGTTTGCCCAAGCCGGGATTGCTGCTTTACCCCGGAGCGCAGCACGCCGGGGAAACCGAGATAGTCGATATTGGGTTGCCTGTCCGATTGCTGGAAAATCCGGCAATCAAGCAGAATGTCATCACTGCGCAGCATATTAAGACTATCCTGCCGCCCCGCAGGCCGGACGCTCATAAAGGGGATGCGGGACGAGTCTTGGTTGTCGCCGGTTCACGCGGGTTAACGGGTGCCGCTGCGTTAACCTCGCTGGCAGCGCTGCGGGCTGGCGCCGGGTTGGTGACGTTGGGTGTCGCAGCGGCGCTCCACGATATTATGGAGGCTAAGCTAACCGAGGTTATGACCCGTCCGCTGCCAGGCAGCGCCGCAGGGTATATCGGCGTGGATGCAGTTGAGACTGTCGTGGCGCTGGCGGCGCAAACCGGGGTGTTAGCCATTGGCCCGGGATTGGGAGCAAGTGAAGAGACCAAGCTGGCTGTGCGCGAAATCATCAGCCGAGCGGAAGCACCGTTGGTTATTGATGCCGACGCTCTTAACGCCCTTGCCGGACACACCGACATGCTGCTTAAAGCGCAATCGCTCGCCGTATTGACGCCGCATCCGGGAGAGATGGCGCGGCTAATTGGTCTTACGCCGGCCCAGGTAAATGCAGACAGACTGAGCGTTGCCCGTCAGGCGGCAGGCCAATGGGGAAGCATTGTTGTATTGAAAGGAGCGCCAACGGTTGTCGCTTTTCCCGACGGTGAGGTATATATAAATACCAGCGGCAATGCCGGTATGGCAACTGGCGGCACGGGAGACGTGCTGACAGGCGTTATCGCCGCTTTCATTGCGCAAGGACTGTCAAGCCATGATGCCGCAGTCGCCGGCGTTTATGTGCACGGCAAGGCCGGAGACCTGGCGGCTTCCTGCGGCAAAACCGGCCTGATTGCCAGCGATATAGTCGAAAAGCTGCCTGCGGCTATTTTGCGTGTTCAGGCATAATTTGGCCGTTGCTTATGCATACTTTGTATGATACACTGAATTAGTCAGATGAGCGTGTACTTTTATGTCTCTTTAGTATATAAAAAAGTTGACACTAGTATATAGTGACCGTATAATGGGGATAAGGAACTGAACTGCGGGGGTGACAGTGTGGCCGATTTAAAGCGTATTATGATCAGCATCCCAAATAGCTTGCTGCAAGAAGTGGACGGTATTATTGCCATGGAGAAGCTTAGCCGCAGTCAGTTTGTCCGGGAGGCTATGCGCCTTTATATCGAAGACCGCAAGCGCAAGGCGGTTCGCGACTTGATGAAGAAAGGCTATCAAGAGATGGCCATAATAAATCTATCGCTGGCCGAAGAAGGGTTAATGGCCGAAACTGAAGTATTGGAGACATTGCCCACCTTGTTAGCGGAGCGTGAATAGCCGATGGTTGTGAAACGCGGGGATATTTATTATGCTAATTTGAGTCCTGTCGTCGGTTCTGAACAAGGCGGGCTTCGCCCTGTTTTAGTGATTCAGAATGATGTTGGCAATAAATACAGTCCAACGGTTATCGTGGCGGCAATTACCTCGCAGATTTCCAAAGCCAAGCTGCCTACACATGTTGAGATCAGCGCCAAGGCTTTTAATCTGGAGAAGGATTCGGTTATTCTGCTCGAGCAGCTCCGCACTATTGATAAACGGCGTCTCAAGGAAAAAGTAACGCACTTGAGTGAAGAAATCATGACCAAAGTGGACGAGGCAATGCGTATAAGCCTCGGACTGTTGCAATTGTAGCGAGATAGGCGGGTAACTGCCTATTTTTTATTGCTATAGCAGTATGCGACTTATTGTGAAGGAGAGATGGCATGAATAAGACATACCGTATTTTGGCATTGGCGCTCGTTGTCCTTTTCGCTGTTTTTGGCGGCGGCTGCAGCGGCAATCAGCCGGGCGCACAGGCTGTTAAAAGCTCGGGGGCGCCTCTTGCTGTGAAGGTTCTGGATATTGGCCAGGGGGACGCTATTCTCATTCGGACGGCAGAGCGGACGGTGCTTGTGGATACAGGCGACACTCCGTCGCGGGAGAAGCTTGTTTCGTACATAAAAAAAGAAGGTATAGCGACAATCGATGCCTTGATCATCACTCATCCGCATGCCGACCATATCGGGGGCGCGCAGGCAATTTTTGACAATTTTCCGGTCAAGCAGGTCTATGACAGCGGCCAGGTCAGTACCAGCAATCTATACAAACAATATCTGAGCATTATTGAGAGAAAGAAAATTCCCTTTGCGCTGCTGGAAGCCGGGGGACAAATTGAGCTTGGCGGAGGAGCTGCGCTTAAAGTGCTGGCGCCGGAAAAACCGTTTATCAGCGGCAGTGATTCCGACCTCAATAACAACTCGATTGTACTTAAGATATGCTTCGGCAATTTTTCCATGCTGCTGGCCGCGGATGCCGAAAAAGAAGCGGAAACGCGCATGGTAAAGCGGTATGGCGAGACTTTAAAGAGCAGCGTTCTCAAGGCGGGACATCATGGCAGCAGCAGTTCTTCTACGCTCGGCTTTTTGAAAGCAGTTGCACCCGAAGCCGTAATTATCTCGCTTGGTACCAACAACGACTATCATCATCCGCACCCATCGGTCATCAAACGCTACAACCAACAGAAAATTGCCATCTATCGCACCGATACCGATGGCACGTTAACCGTTACGTCCGACGGTTCGACCTATACGATTAAAAAGGAGAAACAATAAATGCGGGTAAAAGCAGTTTTGGATAGGATCGAAGCAGGACGCGCCGTTTTGCTGGCCGGTGAAAATGAGACTGCCGTATCCTGGCCGCGCCGTTTGCTGCCGCCGGAGGCTAAGGAGGGCGACATTCTGGTTTTTGCAATTGACGTGGATGAACAAGCTACCAGGCAGTCCCGGCAGGAAGCTGAAAAATTGCTCAGGCAGATATTGGATCAGCAAACAAGGGAGGAGTAATTCTCTCTTTTTGTTTTATATGGGAATACTAAATTTGCCGAAACCAGGATAAGCCGTTACTTTTTCCGGGGTAAAGGCGTTAAACTTAGTACTTGACTGCCCAGTCCAATTTTTTCAATAACGACGCGAAGCGTGCAGGAATTTGCCGGTATATCGCGAAACAATACATAACACGTCACAATTTGGGAGGTGTTATGGTTGCGCCGTACCGTCTTCGGGATTGTCTTGCTGACACTTATGTTGCTGCCGCAAGTCGTTGTTGCGGGGCCTTCGCCGATTATTGCGCCAGATGCCAAACCGGCGCTGCAGGCGCCTGCCTTAAAAACGGGAACGCCTCCTGCGAATGTCGATGCTGCTGTTTCAAGTCCGCCGGAAATAACCGGCGTCCGTTACGCCAACCACATGGACGCGGTGAGCGGGATTAGCCGTCTCCGTATTGTGCTGGAAGTTTCGCAGCCCGTGAAAGCGGAAGCGATGGTTATCGGAGCGCCGTCGCCAAAACTGGTGATTACCCTGATCGGAACGGCTGTCGGCAAGCTTGACGGTGGTCTTAGCTTTGACGGAACAATCGCTGAGCAAGCCAGCGCTTACATGACATCAGGCGGCGATACCCGCATGGTTATTGATGTGCCGCTCATGCTAGAGGAACAGGATTACCGGCTGTTTACACTTCCCGGTGATGCGAAAGCCAATCGGCCTTTCCGGGTGGTTGTGGATATTAATCGAAAAGTTCCGGTATTTGACTACAAATTTACCCCAGGCATTAAGAATAAGGTAATCGTGCTTGACCCCGGTCATGGCGGCAGTGACCCTGGCGCTATCGGGCCCAATCGCTCTCAGGAAAAAACTATTACGCTGGCAGTCGCGCTGAAGACGAAAACGCTGCTGGAAAAGGCCGGGGCCAAAGTTATTATGACCCGCCAGGATGACCGCGATGTTTTTGGTCCCGGAGCGACTGCTGCCGACGAGTTAAAGGCCAGAACTACGATTGCGAACAATCGTAAAGCGGATGCCTTTATCAGCATTCACATCGACGCTTTCCGCGATCCGGCGGCAGGCGGTACGTCTACTTACTTCTACCAGAAAACGCCTTACGACTCCATGCTGGCGCAAAATCTGCAGGCAAGCCTGCAGCGGGCGAGCGGGCTGCGGGATCGGGGCATTAATTCAGCCAACTTTTATGTAATTAAGCGGACAATCATGCCGGCTGCTTTGCTCGAACTTGGGTTTATTACCAATCCGAATGAGGAGAAGCTTTTAAACACGCCTGAGTTTCAGCAGCGGATGGCGCAAGCGATTGTTCAGGGACTTGACTGCTTCTTTACCCAAGCTGCAAGATAGGGAGGAGAGCGTATATGAAAAGCAATAAACTGTGGCCAGTCGCACTGCTCCTGATCCTTCTTATGATCGCCGGTTGCGCCGGCAATGTACCGGCATCCCAGGGAGCTGACCATTCTGACCCGGCGAAAAATGCTGGCAATTCCCAACCGGTGGCCGGACAGACGGAAAAAATGAAGATTACCGTGTACCATGCGACCAAGGACGCTATGTATTTAGTGCCGGAAGTGCATGAAGTCGAGAGGAATAACCATCCTGCGCAAACCGCGCTCGAGCTTTTGCTTGCGCCGCCGAAAAGCAGCGATTTGGTGGCAGTTCTGCCACAGGGTACCAAAGTGCGTGGAATTTCCGTGAAAGACCATATTGCGCAAGTCGACTTCAGCAGCGCGATTGTCAAAAATAATGCCGGCGGCTCGGCAACCGAGATGCTGGCCGTCGGTGCCATTGTAAACACGCTGACCGAGTTCCCCGATATTCATAAAGTGCAAATTCTGATAGAAGGCAAAAAAGTAGAAACGCTGACCGGTCATATGGATGTAAGCGAGCCTCTCAGCCGTGCCGAAAAAATTATTAAGAAATAAATTAAAAGCCAAAACCGGCAATCGGTTTTGGCTTTTCCACATACATAGAGATCCCTACTTCTCATTTACATATACCCTCGGTACACGCGCGCTGACGGCGCAGACCAGCTCATAGTTAATCGTCCCCGCGATGGCGGCGAGTTCGGTAACCGTGATTTCTGCCTTGCCTTGCCTGCCGAAGAGTACGGCTTCATCGCCGACTTCGGCATCACAGACCGGGCCCAGGTCGACCATCGTTTGATCCATGCAGACCCTGCCTACTATCCTGCGCCGTTTGCCGCCGATCAGCACTTCGGCTTTATTGGAAAGCCGGCGGCTGTAGCCGTCGGCGTAGCCGACAGGAAGGGTGGCGATATAGGTATCCTCCGGCGTTGTGTAAGTGGAGCCATAGCCGATTTTGGTTCCGGCGGGGACGTGTTTAATGAAAACGATGCGGGTTTTAAGGGTCATGGCCGGTCGCAGCGCCGGGACATTGTGCATTTCATCCGAGGGCGGCAGTCCGTACATTGCGATGCCGGCACGAACCAGATTGCAGTGCCCTGCCGGAAGGTCGAGGATCACCGCGCTATTGGCGGCCGATATATATGGCAAGTTGATGCCGGCTTTAAGCAGGGTATCTGCCACTCTTTGAAAAATTGCCAACTGTTCATTCGCATATGTTTTATCCGCGGCATCCGCGGTAGCTAAATGCGTAAACAGCCCCATCAGTTCAATCGCGGGCAAGCGGGAAATTTCGGCGGCGAACGCTTGTACATCGGCGGGACGAAGGCCAATTCGGCCCATGCCGGTGTCGGTTTTCAGCATGACATAGGCGCGCCGGCCCTGCCGCAGCGCTTCGGCGGATAATGCGGACGCGCCTTCCCGGGTGGCTACAGGCGCGATAAGGCGGTGTTTGACCACTATATCCGCTTGTTCCGGCAATATAAGCCCTAAAAGAAAAATGGGAACGGCGATGCCTGCCTCCCTGAGCTCGATGCCTTCTTCGGGGATGGCGACTGCCAGGCTGCTGGCGCCTGCAGCCAGTGCGGCTTTGCTGACTTCTACGGCGCCATGCCCGTAAGCATTGGCCTTGACTACGGCGGTAAAGTTGGCGCCGCGCAGTCCGGCTGCAAGTGCTCGGATGTTATGGCGAATCGCCTTTAAGTCAATGATGGCCTGTGTTGGCCGCATGATTCCACCTCCAATTGCTTAGGGCTTTGACCGGATGGTTAAGCCGTATTTCTTGAGTTTTTTAATGACTGCCGTATGCGAAAGTCCCAGGGCGGCGCCGAGCTGACGGGAAGAACGGCAGTGACAAATCGCTTTGGTGAGTACGTCCTTCTCAACTTCGGCGACAATTTCGTCCAGTGGCCGGCTGGGCAGCGTTTTTGGCAACGGCTGCGGCATATAATCATGGTCAAAAACAATATGATCGGCGGTTATCGTGGCGCCGTCGGCCAGATTAATCGCCCGCTCGATTACATTTTCCAATTCGCGCACATTCCCGGGCCAACTGTAATGAACAAGTTTATAGAGGGCGATCTCGTTGAGGGCAATCACAGGTTTGCGCAGGCGGAGAGCAAACCGCCGGATAAACCATTGGGCAAGCAGGGGAATGTCTTCAGGGCGGCTGCGCAGCGGTGGTATAAATAAGGGGATGACGTTGAGCCGGTAATATAAGTCTTCCCGAAAACGGCCGGCAGCGATCATATCCTCCAGATTACGGTTAGTTGCCGCCAATACACGCACATTAACCGCTATTTCCCGTGAGCCGCCGACCCGCCGCAGTTTGCCGTCCTGCAGCACTCTGAGCAATTTTGCCTGCAGCGGAAAGGATAACTCGGCGATTTCGTCAAAGAAAATGGTACCTTGGTTGGCGATTTCAAAAAGTCCGGATTTGCCGCCTTTGGCGGCACCGGTAAACGCCCCTTGTTCGTAGCCAAACAATTCGCTTTCCAGCAGTGTATCGGGTATTGCCGCGCAGTTGATGGGAACAAAGCTGGCGGCGGCTCTGGCTGATTGTGCATGTATTGCGCGGGCGAACAATTCCTTGCCTGTTCCGGTTTCGCCCCGGATCAGCACGGTGGAATCGCCGCTGGCAATTGTTTTGGCCATGGTAACTACCCGGTTCATAACAGTGCTTACATACAAAATTTCGTTAAAAGTAAAAGCCAACTGCCCATTGTCGGGAGTGACGCAGGTGGTAGCGGCGCTGGTCGTGACTGAGGCCAGAACCGCTTTGAGTTCTTCATTGCGCACCTCATGCGGCATTAAGGGGATTTCCACCACATCAACCACTTGACGGATTGCACGGAGTTCCGCTATGATGCTGCTTTTTTCCGCGGAACCCGGGCTTTCAACTTCCAGATACATGGTATTGGGCTCAACTTCCATCGAGATGATGTTAATATTGCGCGACGACAAAACTCTGGAAACATCGAGTACAAGACCGACACGGTCGACATTGGGGCTGTCTCTTATACACATCT
>JAOACF010000190.1 GCA_026417995.1 Negativicutes bacterium | reverse complement strand
CACCGCAATCACGCCGGCGATCATTCCCGCCACGAGCAAATACGTCAGCACCACGGCTAGGCTACGCGCCATGCGCCCTAGCGGTGGAAAACGCAACGCGCGGCTTACAGCGATCACCCCCAAAGCGATGTGATTAACCACCGGTACAAGCACATACGCTGCTGCCAAACCAGCCACATAGGGCGGTAACACGCGCCGTCCAGAATGGAGCACCAAAAGTAACGTCAGGGCTGTCAAGATGACCAAGATTAGACGTTTAAGACGCTGCCAAGGCCATGTCTTCATGGGTAGTTTCTCCTACTCCTCATCCAACCGCAGCATGGCTAGGAATGCTTCCTGAGGAATCATCACCTCGCCAAGCATTTTCATTCGCTTTTTCCCTGCCTTCTGTTTTTCCAAGAGTTTACGCTTGCGCGTGACATCGCCGCCGTAACATTTGGCCAAGACATCTTTACGTAACGCCTTGACGTTGACACGCGCCAACACGCGCCCGCCTACCGCTGCTTGAATCGGTACTTCGAACAACTGTTGTGGGATCACCTCTTTCATTTTGCGGATCAGTAACGAGCCTTTTTCATAAGCCTTGTCCCGATGCACAATGAACGCTAAGGCGTCCACCGGGTCGCCATTGACCAAAATATCCACCTTGACCAAGTCGTCTGCCCGATACGCCAGAAAACTGTAATCCATCGAAGCGTACCCACGTGAGATAGACTTCAGTTTATCGTGCAGATCAATCACCATCTCGGCCAACGGGATCTCGAAAGTGAGCAGAACGCGCTGCGGGTCCAGCGTTTCGGTGAGCACCAAGACTCCGCGTTTACGGCGGAACAACTCCATAATGCTCCCCATATAGTCCGTCGGTGTAAAAACCTGCACTTTCATCCAAGGCTCGCGGATTTCCTTGATGCTCGAAGGATCGGGTAAGTCCGCAGGGCGCAATACTTCGATTTCTTCGCCGGAGGTGAGGAGCACTTGATACATCACGCTAGGTG
>JAOACF010000189.1 GCA_026417995.1 Negativicutes bacterium | reverse complement strand
TCCTCCTTAATCCGCCCGGGATTGGCATGCTGTTTTAAAAGACCTCGCACGCTTTTAACCGGCTCCGAGACCTCACTATTGATTTTTATCTGATAAAATTATCTACCCTTTCACACAATGAAACAGCATCCCTGTCCCCGTGTTTTCTGCTCCCCGCGATTCTCCAATCGTCACATACATGAAGAATTATAACACCCGCGCCATCGCCGCTTTAAATTCCTTATCGCGCTGCTCGGCATTATAAAACGGAAAACCCCATATCCTATAATGATTATCATCAACAAAAACCTTTACCGGAACAGCCTCTTTCTCTAATTGTAATAAAAACTCTTCCTTCCAGGCATCCGATAGTAACAGCTGCCCGCCTTTCGGTTCGATAAAAATCTGATATTGTTCCATGCCGTCAAAATCTTTCTTCAGCAAGAACAAAAGATAATCCGGCTCGAAGCGTTCGCCATGCTCAAAAGAATAAATAGCAAGCTGCCGTTCATTCCGAATCAAATACACTTCTTCATACTTCTTTTTCAAATCACTGGCGATTGTGTTGAAATAGGCTATGAACCGCTTTTCTTCCGATGTTCCATAGTTATCGTCAAAAACGAACCAGTCTTTTCCTGATAAATCCAATCTCAATTCATTGGATACCATGCCTGCATTTTGGGACACACCCACCCCGTCGCCGTGCGGGTCAGTGATATATACCTTTTTATTTTTGAATACTTCACTCATGCGACTGGCATAAAACTCTTTCGTCCCCTCATAGTCAACCTCAATACCTGCAATTACACTTGCAACACGTCGAAGTGCCTGTAAGCAAGCTGCATAGAGGTGTTCATTTTTTAGCCGTTCATCCACACTTTCGATAACCAATTCAATACCGCCGAGATAATCGCTACTCGCTGCAAACTCGTTTACCGACTTCAAATTCGGATAATGACTTTTGAGTACGTTAAATTTGAACGTATCAAACAAGCGCATCGCCTTATGGATGACCGCAGGTTCAATATCCGCTATCTTCTTACGGTGAAAAAATGTTTTCGCGACAATAGGGGTGTGCTTTTCTTCAAACACTATATCCTCCCTTAACATACTCTCGATTTCTTCGTATATCTTGATATTTCGCAGTATTTCACATTGACCATTTCGAGCCCACTCCCTGGATAGTGCAGCATGCTGGTCGCTGCGTGGTTTTTGGGTAC
>JAOACF010000188.1 GCA_026417995.1 Negativicutes bacterium | reverse complement strand
CCTAAAAGCGATGTTGGCGAGGATGGACTAAATGCTATTGCTACATATTGGATGTACGCCATTTGGCTTGCTGTACTTAACCGCAATCCACGATATACACCCATTAGCTGGTTAATACTNGATGAGCCGCATCAATATTTAGGTAGTGCAATTGGTGGCGCAAAGTCAATCTGGGGGCAATTGGCAAGCGAAATGCGAAAATGGGGGCTAGGAGTACACTTTTATTTCCATAGCTTTAGCCAATTGCCAAAAGATGTTAAACAAATTATTCTTTCATCAGGAGTTAACATATCACTGTTTTCTTCTGACAAAGAAAATTTTGAAGAATTAAAAGAGTTGTTAGCACCATATGATTTAGACGATTATTTAGACATGAAGCGATTTTTCACGATAAACCGAATACTATTTGACAACGAATGGCATGTTTTTATGTCGCAGTGTCTAGAACCTGCTATTGACTATAAAAATAAAAAATCTTGGCGGTACGAATATATAGACAGAAGTGGACTGACTAATAAATGTCATAAAAAATACGGGCGATACATTGACGAAGTAGAAAATAGTATTTATGAACGCGAAAGCATCTTATATAAGAATAAAAAGAAATAGTTTTTTTAGGCAACATTTATTTGTTGTCCTTATTTTTTTGTTTTCTCTTTTGTTCTTTCAAGTGTTCTACAATAAGGTCAATTAATGCTTGTTGCTTTGGTGTTAGTTTTCCAGTATATTTATTGGTAGAATTATCATTAATTTTACTGTAGCAAAGTGTAGTAAGGGCGAAGGGTCTTACTACGCTTTGCCACAGTGCTACAAGCCCGCTAAATATCTAGCTTTATAGCGATATTGTCATAAGAATAAACCGTCACGCTAGCTACTGTATTTGCTATTATTCCTCGTTTAATGTCTATACTTAAGTTATCCCAATTTTCGGGCAAGTTACGCAAAAATTCAATAACTTCTTGTGCTCTTACTATGTCGTCATGTTGTTTCTGCTTTTGTTCTTCGTACTCTTGTAAACTGTTTTCTAGTTTAGCTTTTCTATCAGATAGCTTTTTCATTCTGTCTGATAAAATAACGGAGTCTATAGCATTTTGCTCAAAAGCGTTTAGCCACCTATCCATTTGCTTGTCAATGCTGGATAATTCTGCTTGAATTGTTTTAATGCTGTCGCCAAAGTTTGTTGGTTGTTTATAGTTTAAATATTCTTCGATTTCATGCGGGTTTAGAATGTATTCTTTCAACTTTTCAATTACTGCAGCATTGATTTTTTCAGCAGAATAATATGGTGTTGAACAATAATGATCTGACATGGTTTTATATCCAGCGCGCCCATAGCAGACATAATAATAAC
>JAOACF010000187.1 GCA_026417995.1 Negativicutes bacterium | reverse complement strand
AGCCGAGGTTTCACTTTTATTTGACGCTTCAACAACAGCTTGCGCGGCAGAGTCGGTTTCCCGGATCCCAGCCGACATATGATCTATTAAAGAAAGCGAACGGCCGGAAAGCTCTACCTGGCTGCTGGCTCCTTCCGCCACATGCTGAATAGTCGTTGCTACTTCCTGTGATGCTTTTCCCACTTCGCCGGATGAAGCAGCCAATTGCTCGGAAGCAGCAGCTACCATGCTGCTTGCTGCACTGGTCTTGGCTATCAAGTCTCGCAGCACGGCAACCATGGCATTGAACTTCGCCGTTAACTCATTGACCTCTTTAACACCGGCAACTTGAATATCGGCGGATAAATCTCCCTGCGCCACTTTATCGGTTGCTCCTACAAGCGCCTGCAGCGGCCCCGCAATACTCCGGGCAACATAGAATGCCGCGGCGGCAGCGGCAAGCACTGACACCAGGATCAGAAGTCCTAAGCTAATGATACTTTGCGTGACTGCAGCCAACACTTCAGCAGTCGGCTCGTGAACGATAACTCCCCATTTATATTTATCTACCGGCGCATATACAGTCAATGTCTCATCGCCGCGGGTTGAAACAGCATCCACAAAGCCGGCTTGTCCATTCAAGACGTTCTTTACATAGGGCAATTCCGCAAAACTTTCTTTTTTCAGAACACGCTGTTTATCAGGATGAGCAATTACCGTCCCTTTATTATCGACAATATCCATATAGCCGGTTTTGCCGAAATGCATACGATCAGCGATTTCCCATACTGCCTTTAAGCTGATGTCGGCGGCGAACACCCCGACGACAGTGCCGGAATTATTCTTAATCGGTACAGCGATAGTCACTGTCGGCGCATTAGTAAACGAAGAAATATATGTATCGGTAAAAAAGGTGGCTCCTTTCATAGCTTCCTTAAAGTATTGACGGTCAGCGCGGTTGGCCAAAGTGCCTGACGTGCGAGCAAACTGCATACCGGTCGCGTCCATAACGAAAATAAGTTCCAGATGCGGATTGGCTTGCTGGGCGGACAAGATCAATTCCTTCACCGCGGCAGCATCGAGCGCTTTTGCCGCAGGACTGCCCGCTAGCGCTTCGATAAGACCTTGGGAAGAATCGAGAAGCCTTTTTATTTCATTGCCAGTTTGGCGGGCGGCCGTTAAATTGCTATGCACCGTACTCTCTTTGTAATAAACCATGTTTAGGTAGTTGCTTACAATACCGCTAAGTAAAGCCGGAATGATAGTGAACAGCAGGAACAAAGCAATCAATTGGAATTTTAACCCTTTGCCTGAAAACAACAAAACCACCCCTACAAATATAATTAAAGATAGCCGTCCAAATTGGATTATAGCGAACTCCTCAAGAAATATCTACTATAATCAACAAAAAATAACATTTTTTATTTACATAAAAACACCGGATTTTCATCCGGTGTTTTCTTGTGGCGACCCCGAAGGGATTCGAACCCCTGACCTTTTGATTCGTAGTCAAACGCTCTATCCAGCTGAGCTACGGAGTCGCTTTTACCGACAAAAGACATTATATTACAAGTATATATTTAAGTCAAGCATTAATTTTTATATACCAACACCTCAAAGCAATTCACAGCAAAGCACTCATTTATCCACAAAGTTATTCAACTTATCAACAAGAACAACTTTGATATCAACACCCTTGTACACATCACTTGTCCACATTTGTAGGTATTTTGTTGATAATTTTGTGAATAACTACACAGGCCTGCTCCAATCAACATGTACGCCAGTTTCATTCCACAGCCGCGTAAGCGCC
>JAOACF010000186.1 GCA_026417995.1 Negativicutes bacterium | reverse complement strand
GGCCACCGCCGGCCTGGCCTGGGCGGGTGTCGAACCGCCGCTCCTGCCGCCGGCTATTCTTTCTCTGGCGCAAATCTGTGTAAGCGTTCCCATGGGCATGGCCATTACACCGGAAACCCTTAAGCAAGGCAAACGGCTGTTTATTGCCGGGCTGCTCGGCATGATTGGCGTTATTCTGTCGTTGCTCGCAATATGTTATTTTTGGGCGAAAACGGGAACCATATCGTTTGTTACCGCTTTTATCAGCGTCGCTCCCGGTGGCATGACGGAAATGGGGCTGACGGCGCTGATGGTGCACGCCGACCTTCCAACCGTCATCGCTTTTCAAATGTTTCGGGTTCTGTTTGTACTTTTGGTGGCTATCCCGGTTGCAAGACGGCTTATTTGCTGCAGGAACGGACAGGAGGATGCAGTTTGAACCGGCAGGTTATCACGGAACTGCGGGAACAGGGCTATACGCTGGTTGATACCATGGAGCAGGTCAGTCAGGTTATCGAGGTCGCTGCCGTGCAGTGGCCGGTGACAACCGAGCGTTACGGCTGGGACTGCGTTCCTTTTTATGATGATAAACAAAAACGCTGGCGGTTTCAGGTTCGCTGCCTGGCGCCGTTCGGCGTTCCGGACGAGACGGAACGGACGCAAGAAAAAGACCAAACGGGCTGATTGCTTAGCCTGTTTGGTCTTTTTCTTGTGTTTCCGGGCTTTGCGCCCGCTCCCGCAGGTATTTATAAATCGTGTGCCGGGAGATGTTGAGCTTTTCGGCAACTAGCGGAATGCCGCGCTGAATATTGAAGGCACCTTTGGCATGCAGCATTTCCAGCAGCTTATAGCGGTCTTCCTTGCTGAACATTGCGACAGGTTTGCCGACCGCTTTTAAACATTCGTCGAAAATGCTCTGCAGAAGATCATTGGTAGAGTTTTCGATCGCCTCGTCGATCGTCGGTCCGACGGCGATCAAATCTTCGAGCGCCGATTTGGCGAGCGCAAGGCGTGTATAGTCGTAGTTGATGCCCAAGGCGTAATGAAAATCCGATCCTTTTAAGTGAAAGGTCGAGCTTTTGATCAGCCGCCCGTCTTTCGATTTGCCTTCGCAGTTTACTAAATCATTGCCCAGGAAAAAATCGTCAACTTCTTTGTGGCCCAAAACAAGAAGCGTGTCTCCCACTTTCCGTTTGGTGACATGGCCGTTGTAAATCGCCACCAGACTATGTTCCTGGTTATATAAATCGTGAATCACCGTTTCGCAGGAACTGCCGAACATCTGCGCTATTCCGCCAGCCAGCCGGTTCAGAAATTCGAAAGCTTCGTCTTTTTTCAAACATGGTCACACCCTTATGCATACAGCGTATCTGTATATACGTTATCACGCTTTGGCGCAGTGCACAACCCTGCAGGCGTCAGGCAATGGCAAACAATAAACAAAATGTTTATTGTTTAAAATAATTGTTGACAAAAAGGTGGGCGACTTATTACGATTGTCATAGAATACATTACATGTGCGGCCGTATTAGTTTCGGTCGCCGCAGGGGGAGGCGCCGGGAGTTGAAATATGGTGATTTTATCTGGCTGGGTGTGCTTGGCGGGCTTTCGTCGCTGCTATTAATGCCTTCCACGCATGCGCTTTTTGTTGCGGCAACGCAGAACCATCCGTATCTCATGGGCTTTGCCAAATTTGCCGTATTGGCTACCATGGGCGAACTGCTGGCCATTCGCATCGTATCCGGACGGTGGAGCAGAACCATCGGCATGACCTATAAGACGGTCCTCTGGGGCTTTTTCGGCATGCTGATTGTGCTGGCGTTCGAAATTTTTGCCGCCGGGGTAGCCGGCGCGCTCAAAAAAGGACTGCTGTATGCCGGCAGCGGCGCCCTAGGATCTGTACTTACGGCTCTGTACATCAGCGCACTCATGAACTTGACCTTCGCACCCGCCTTTATGGCCGCTCATCGCCTAACGGACACGTACATTGACTTAATCTGCACCGGCTCGCCTGCGAGCAGCCTGTCACTGTCAACCATTGTGGCGAAAATTGACTGGCAGGGGTTTATCCGGTTTGTCGTATTTAAAACAGTCCCCTTCTTCTGGATACCGGCGCATACGGTAACCTTCCTGCTGCCGCCGGAATACCGGATTCTGGTCGCCGCCTATCTCTCGATCGCCCTGGGCGCCATCCTGGCGTATGCTCGCCGGCGGAAGGCGTAACACACCTAGGAGACTGCTGCAAAAGTCCATCTGCGTTGTTGCTCCTGCGGGTTTTCGCTCCAACCGTTCTTCCGTCAAGCT
>JAOACF010000185.1 GCA_026417995.1 Negativicutes bacterium | reverse complement strand
CCCCCGCCGCAAGCTCGGCAAGCTGCGGTGCGGCCGCCAGGCGCTCCGCGCCGGAGATATGACGACCGCCGCTTTCATGCGCACCGCCCTGGGCGGCGCGCATCCTAACGGTGTACAGCATGAACGGCCACCCTTTCCGCCTGCATTTTCACTCTGGCCAAAAGCCGCGTTAGCGGCCAGGCGGCAGCAGCCGTATATACCATACCCGGCAGCGCGGCGATAATCAGCGGCACGGCTGCTTGCCCCAAAATACCGCCAAGAACCACCCGGGCGAGTATCGAGCCGGCCGGGCCCGCCAAAGTCACCACCGGCCAGGAAGTCCCGAACACGGCAAGCATCCCCCCCACCGTAAGCCGAAAGACCATCGCAATAAGGATATGTAACAAGTTTTGCGATCCCAGCAGCAAACCGATAACACTTGACAGCATCCCTGCCGTAATATATTTGCCAAAGCCAAATACTGCGCATATCGCCACCGCGAGCGGCGCAGACAGTTGAAACTCCGTTCCCGGCAAAATTCCCGGCAGCTTCACCCACCCGGTAACGGTAATTAACGCAGTTAACAAAGCCGTTTCCGTCAACCAGCGCGTTCTAGCCATACAACCTCCATACGTTAACTTGATATTTATTT
Organism: Negativicutes bacterium; assembly: GCA_026417995.1. Taxonomy (GTDB): domain Bacteria; phylum Bacillota; class Negativicutes; order Sporomusales; family JAOACF01; genus JAOACF01. The sequence goes on along the minus strand of JAOACF010000185.1, from coordinate 1,706 downwards.
TAGGTTAACTATTAAAACAAAATAATCGTTAACCGAAATTATTATACGGTTAACGATTATTACTATACACCAAAATTTTAGCGTTGTAAATAATCCGTGAAAGCCAAAGACCGTTCAGAAGCGTTCGGGTTGCCGAAGACTTGACACCATCGGCGAATGCTATCAACGGTCGCAATTTATGCGCATGCCGATCTTGATTACCCGGCACACTCTCGCCGCCGCCGCCTCAACCATTTCTTCTCCCTGTTCCATACATTCCTCCAGCGTCATCGGCTGCGGCACGCAGCTCATAACACCGTCAATCCCCTGGAACAGCACATCTTGGTACCCTTTCCCCAAACCGCCAGACAGACAAACTACCGGCACGTTATGGCGCTTGGCTATTTTGGCGACGCCTACCGGCGCTTTGCCAAAAGCTGTCTGAAAGTCCGTACGCCCTTCCCCGGTTAAAATCAAGTCAGCAGACGCCGCCAGCGCGTCAAACCCTGTTGTCTCCAGCACAATCTCAACTCCCGGGCGCAGCTTAGCATTGGTAAAGAACATTAGCCCCGCGCCAAGCCCGCCCGCAGCGCCGGCGCCGGGATAATTCGCAATATCTTTGCCGGTAGCCGCGGCAGCAATGGCAGCATACTTCGCCAGCGCCGCATCCAGTTCGGCAACCATTTCCGGCGTGGCGCCTTTTTGCGGCCCGTATACCGCCGATGCCCCCCGCGGCCCGCAGAGCGGATTGTCCACGTCACACGCTACCATGATATCGGTATCGCCCAGCCGGGCGTCCAGTCCGCTGAGATCTATGCCGGCAAGGTTAGCGAGCGCCGCGCCGCCTTCGGCCAGTTCCCTGCCGTCGGCGTCAAGAAAACGGACGCCCAGGGCTTTGGCCATGCCCATCCCCCCGTCGTTGGTGGCGCTGCCGCCGATCCCAATGATCAGTTTGCGGATACCCTTATCCAATACTGCTTTCATCAACTGGCCGGTTCCATATGTAGTCGTCAGCCGGGGATTGCGTTTTTCCCGGGGAACCAGCGTCAGGCCGGAAGCCGCCGCCATCTCAATGACCGCCGTCTCGCCATCGCCTAATAACCCCCAGCAGGCTGCAACCTCGTCGCCAAGCGGGCCGACTACCTTTTCGCTTACTATCTGGCCGCCGGTAGCGATGACCAAAGCCTCAACCGTTCCCTCGCCGCCGTCGGCTATCGGCACTTTGATGACTTCCGCTGCGGGAAATACGGCATGTATTCCCCGCTCCATGGCATTGGCCACGCCCAACGCGGAAATGCTCCCTTTGAACGAATCGGGGGCGACAATAACGCGCATACAGTTCCTCTCCCTTATCTGTACTTAGCTATTTCTATTATAAAGCCTGACAATCGCTAAAGCCAAGCGCGGCAGATCAGCAATATTCCCGCAGCGCATAGCGGAGAATTGCCTCGGCAACCCCTTCGGCGTCGTTGGCGCCGGTTACCGCAGCAGCAGCCGCTTTCACCGTGTCGCTGGCATTGCCCATTGCCACACCCCAGCCTGCATACCGCAGCATATCCAAATCATTGACCGAATCCCCCACAGCCATAACCTGCTCACGCGCGATGCCGAGCTTGTCCGCCAGCAGGGCAAGCGCCCGCCCTTTATTTACGGCAGGATTGGCCATCTCTAAATAGGTGGGCTTGGAAAGCTGTCTCTTATACACATCTCCGAGCCCACGAGACCAG
>JAOACF010000184.1 GCA_026417995.1 Negativicutes bacterium | reverse complement strand
AAGATGTGTATAAGAGACAGGCCCGCTATGTAGCGAAAAATGTCGTAGCCGCTGGACTTGCCGACAAATGTGAAATTCAAATTGCTTACGCAATCGGTGTGGCTCGCCCCGTGTCTATTATGGTAGAGACATTTGGCACGGCCAAAATTGATGAGGCTAAAATAGTGGAGTTGATTTCAAAACATTTTGACCTCCGTCCGGCCGGCATTATCAAAATGCTTGATCTCAGACGCCCGATTTATCGCCAGACGGCAGCCTATGGACATTTTGGCCGGAATGACATTGATCTTTCCTGGGAAAAAACAGATAAAGCCGAAGCCTTGCGGCGGGACGCACAAATTTAATGAAATAAGCGCAAATGGTAATACTAACATCGGTGGAATATGGCTGAAGGAGGTTAGTATTACATGACCAGGAAACAATCTGTTTACCGAGTCGGCGGTCTTAAAGGAGACCACTGCCGCGATCGCATCGAACATACGCTTTCACATCTCGGCGGTGTAGCTGATGTCAGTGTAGATCTTGGCAGCAACCAGGTTAGAGTTGAATACGATCCCGGCAAGATTGCCAGCGGCTACATTGAGGAAACGCTCCAGTCGCTTGGATATTCCATTCAAAGCTGAAAGTATGCGACAGCACTTTGCTCCTCCAGGTAAACGCCGGGTAAAGCGATTCTTTAAACGTCTGCCGATGGATACCGGTTTCCAGATGGATTTTCCGGCTAAGAGCGATTATTAGATGCAGGTATTTTCGATTGCAAAACGAAATAATCATTAACGTTAATAAGGGGACTGGCAAGTCCCCTTTATCTTTGTTGACGGAGAAAGCTATGGGACGCATTGCGCAAGTGTTGGTAAATATTCCTACACGACAGATTAATAAATGTTTTTCCTACAGTGTACCGGATGCATTCTCCTTCGTTGGTCCGGGGTGGCGCGTCTGGGTATCGTTTGGCGGACGGGAGACGGAAGGGTTTGTCACCGCGTTAGAAGAAGGGGATGAGGAAAACCTGAAGGAAATTGCCGCTGTCTGGGATGATGAGCCATGGTTTGACGACAATATGCTGGCGACGGCGCGCTGGATCAGCAACTATTACTTATGCAGTTTTAGCGAGGCGCTACGGCTGTTTGTTCCCGGAGGAGCTACCAGAATCAGCAGCATCGCATATACAGCTTGCCCGCCCGGAGCAAACGGAGAACATGATGCAGCCAGAGACTTGAAGCGCGAGCATGCCGAAGTTTTTTCGTATATCCAAGCAGCGGGACCGGTTGGCAGAGACAAGCTCGTCAAACGCTACGGAGCAGGCGTCGTCAGAAGCGTGCAATTTCTGTTGCGCCGTAAATTAATTAAAAAACAGGTGAATGCAACCAGCCGGGCAAAACCCCGTTTCGAGCATATCTACCGGCTGACTGCTGCCGGTGAGGAAGCTGCCGGAAAACCAGACATGCTTAAAGGGAAACCGGCGCAGCGGCGCTTGCTGGAATTATTGTCCGCAGTACGTGAACTTACCGGCAAACAGGTAAAAGAGCGTAAATTTAACCGCACGGCACTTGTCAGGCTGGTTGAAGCCGGTTTCATTAGTGCGGAACGCGTAAGACTGCTGCGCGACAGCTATGCAGATGCTGCCGTCGCAGTGAAACGCGTGAAGCTGACAACGCAGCAGGAAGCTGCCCTTGCAGCTGTCAGACAAGCGATTACAAGCCGCGAATTCAAGTCTTTTTTGCTGCACGGGACAACGGGCAGCGGTAAAACCGAGGTGTATATGGAGGCGGCAGCTGCCGCCCGGCAGGCAAACAGGCAAGTGATTGTGCTGGTTCCGGAGATAGCGCTTACAGGGCAGGTGGTTAACCGCTTTAAAGCCAGATTTGGCGATGATGTTACCGTTATTCACAGTAAGTTGTCATTAGCTGAAAGATATGATGCATGGGAACGGCTCAGAAGCGGTTCAGCAGGCATAGCGATCGGCGCTCGCTCAGCCGTTTTCTCCCCTCTAGCCGCTATTGGCCTGATTATCTTAGATGAAGAGCATGAGTTTACATACAAACAGGAAGAAACGCCGCGTTACCATGCTCGCGACGTCGCGCTTATTCGGGCCAAACTGGCAGGCGCTCCTGTTATACTCGGCAGTGCAACTCCCATGATCGAAACCTTTCATCAGGCACTTGCCGGTGAGCATACACTGTTATCAATGCCAACCCGCGTCAGTGGCAAACTGCCCAACGTGACGGTTGTAGATATGCGGGAAGAATTAAAGCGCGGTAATCGCAGTGTTATCTCTGGCGTCCTGGCGGAAACTTTGTCTGGTGCACTTGCCAGGGGCGAGCAGGCAATTGTTTTGTTGAACCGGCGTGGTTATGCCACGTTTGTGCTTTGCCGGGAATGCGGCCATGTGCTGACTTGCGGCCATTGCTC
>JAOACF010000183.1 GCA_026417995.1 Negativicutes bacterium | reverse complement strand
ACATAGCCCTGTCGATTGAGCCTACAGATGGTGTGTTTTATCCCGGGATTGTGGCTTTCGACCATATTTCTGGGTTTATTCGCCGCAATCTGGGAGCGCCCCCGGCGATGTCGATTGCCATTTTTGACGTCGGCGGCCAGGTAGATACCGTTAGCTTCAACCAGCGTACCGATCTCGCTGCTCTAAACACAGCCAAGGAAAAGGAGGTACGTGAGGCTTTTGATCTTGTTGCCCAGGGAATTGCCACCGGCGACTGTCGCCGTATTGGTAAAGGCGCCACTATCAGTGCCCGCGCCAATCAAAGTATTTTATATAAACCCTGCCTGGAGGATGTAATTCAAACAGGCGCAAGATATGGGGCTATGGGCGTCAATGCTGCCCATAGCGGTACGGTACTCGGTGTTTTGTTTGCCGGAGACAGTGAACCCGACGCAATCACCGCCTGTGTCGCGGAAATTACCGCAAATTGCCGTTATATCCGTTATCTCCGCACCGTCAATCTCGTGTCCGGCGGCCTCAGGATAGAGGGGGACAGACATTATGAATAACGGCGGACTTATAAACCATGGCGGCAATCTGTATGCTGCCATACGCCAAAGTGGCGGCACGTTCACCAGTTTTCTTGACTTCAGCGCCAATATTAATCCGTTAGGCTTGTCTTCGCGGGTGCGGGAAGCCATAATTCAGAATTTGGAATATATTGTGCATTACCCGGATGCCGACGCTGCCGCTTTTAAGCGAGTGGTCAGCGAGTACTATGACGTCCCGGAAGCGTCAATTACGCCTGGCAATGGGGCGGTTGAAATGCTGTTCGTGCTGTGCAATATCCTAAGGCCGCGCCGGGTGCTTGTTACTGCGCCGGCGTTTAGCGAATACGAGCGGGCTGCGCGGGCGGCAAAAGCCGAAATGCGGTATTTGCTGCTGAAAAAACAGGATGGCTTTGCAATTGATATCGACGAAGTTATTGCCAACCTGTCCGGAGTAGATATGCTCTTCCTGGGTAATCCCAACAACCCCACCGGTACACTGTTGCCGCAGGAAGCGCTGGTTAAGTTACTCGCTGCTGCTGAAAACAAGGGAATTTATACGGTAGTAGACGAATCGTTTATGGATTTTCTGATAGATGACCGCCCGTTTACATGCAGGCCTCTTATTGGTACATATAATAATTTAGTGATTATACATTCCCTCACCAAATTCTACGCCATTCCCGGCCTGCGCCTTGGGTTTGCCTTAGCAAGCGCCGCCTTGACGCGAGAATTGCATAACGGTAAGGATCCCTGGAACGTAAACTCGCTGGCGCAAAGCGCCGGCGTAGCCGCACTGGGTGATATGGAGTACCGGGAAAAAAGCCGGCGTCTCGTGCAAAGCGCCGGAATTGATTTCTATTCAGCGCTCAGGCAAATTCCCGGCTGCATGCCGCTAAAGCCGTCAGCCAATTTTATCCTGGTGAATATTGCAGGTACTGGCCATACAGGCGCCGAACTCAGAGTGTTGCTCGCACAAAAGGGGATTTTAATACGTGACTGCGGTAATTATCGCGGTTTATCGCCCGCCTATATACGCCTGGCGGTGCGGAGGCCGGAAGAGAACCGGAAAGTATTGGAAGCGATTAGCCAAGTAGTAGGAGCAATAGGATGACCAGACTGATTTTAGTACGGCATGGACAGACAACGTGGAACTCGGAACTAAAATACCAGGGACATACCGATACAGAGCTATCCGCGCTGGGAATTGAGCAGGCTAAAATTGTTGCCCGGCGACTGGCAAAATATCCAATTGCGGGAGTATATGCCAGCGACCTTAGCCGTGCGTATCAGACCGCCGAGCATATTGCGGCAGTACATGGATTGCCTGTATGTCAAATGCCTGAACTTCGGGAAATTAAATTTGGCGACTGGGAAGGACTGACTTACGAAGCAGTCCGGCAGAAATGGCCGGAAATGATCGACCGGTTCTTTTCCTTTGCCGATGAAATCAAAATTCCCGGAGGCGAAAGCTTTTCCCAGCTCAAGGAACGAGCTATGAGCGCCATTGTCCGCCTGACAGAACGCCACAAGGGCGAAACGGCTGTTATCGTGTCTCACGGCGGCACAATCCGGACAATTATCTGTGCCGCACTTAACATCCATTTGAACTATGTATGGAACATACGTCAGGACAATACTGCCGTCAATATCATTGAATACTATCCCGAACGAGCGATTGTAACGCTGTTGAATGACGTACATCATCTGGAAGAGAAAGGTAATTTGCAAAAGTAATGATTGAGGCCTCCAGGCTGATTACAATCTCCGCTAAGTATTCGACCCCTGCCAGAAAGAGTGCTAGTGCGCTGACACGGTTCTTTGCGCGCAATGCTTGCCCCTGTTTAGAATTAACGATACTATAACGATGTGAGGTTAACACGAAAATAGACTGAAAGCGTTTATAGGTAGGCAAAAAAGCAAAGAACAACCACTTTAAGGCTGGCGTTGTA
>JAOACF010000182.1 GCA_026417995.1 Negativicutes bacterium | reverse complement strand
GGTCAATGTCAAGTCCGGTGCAGTCAGCGGTAAGGCCGGTGCCTACACGGGCGGCGACGCGGGGACCCAGGTCACGACCGTCATTGGTGGCGCCCAGCAGGATAACCGAGGGACGATAGGCATTGATCAAATCAGTGAAAGCGATGGTGTACGCATCAGTGGAATAGTGTCTGTACTCCAGGCCTTCCACGAGATACACCTTGTCAGCACCGCTGGCAAACACGTCTTTGGCTAGTGCTTCAACATTTTCGCCGATTAAAACGGCGGCCAGTTCCTGCTTGAGAGCATCAGCAAGTTTGCGGCCTTCGCCTAACAGTTCGTGTCCGACGCCGCGCGCCTGGCCATGAATTTGTTCGATATATACCCAGACACCCTTATAGTCGTTTTTGTCCATAGCAACCGTCTTGGCTTCTTCTTCCCGGATAATGGCACCCACCGGACAGACATCGATGCAAGCACCGCAAGCGGTGCACGCTTCGGTAATAAATGCCTTATTGTCGGTTTCTTCCATGATGATCGCGCCAAACGGGCAGCTGCTCAGACAGGCGCTGCAGCTTATGCATTGATCTTTGATTACTTTTACAGCCATTCTCCTTACCCCCTGTTAGATAATCTTAGCATCCGAAAATTTTTGCAAAAGAGCAGCTACTGCTTCGCGTGCAGTTTCAGCCTGGATGATTTCACCCTGGGTGCGCTGTTTCGGGGTAAAGATCTTGCGTACTTGGGTCGGCGATCCTTTCAGACCGATGCGGTTTTGATCCACATCGAGGTCATTGACGGTCCAAACCGGTATTTCCGTGCGGTTTGCTTTCATGGTCCCTTTTACTGTCGGGAAGCGGGGCTCGTTAATTGATTTCACAACCGAAACCAAGAGCGGCAATTGGGTCTCAATCACTTCATAACCCTCTTCGTGCTCGCGCTCAATGCGCACCTTGGTACCGTCAATTTCGATTTTGGCCACATAGGTCACTTGCGCAATGCCTAAATTTTCGGCGATTTCCGGCCCCACCTGCGCGGTATCGCCGTCAATGGCCTGCTTGCCGCAGAGAATCAGATCAAAGTGCCCGAGTTTTTTTATGGCAGCGGCCAGCGTATAGCTGGTAGCCAGAGTGTCAGCACCGCCGAAAGCGCGGTCGCTTACGAGAATCGCCTGATCGGCGCCCATAGCGATACATTCTTTCAAGGCATCTTTGGCTTGGGGAGGTCCCATCGAAATGACAGTAACCCGGCCGCCATGCTTTTCTCTTAGCTGCAGCGCAGCTTCCACCGCATTTTTGTCAAAAGGATTGACAATACTGGGTACGCCCTGGCGAATGAGCGTATTTGTCTGTGGATCGATTTTAACTTCGGTCGTATCGGGAACTTGTTTGACACAGACCACAATTTCCATCTTAAAATCCTCCTGTTACTCAGTTAGTTCTTAGGTATTGTACCTCAAAACAGCGCCATAAATGTTCCGCATAGCAATACCGGTATAAATTTAAGCGCTCTTTTGTATATGTAACGGCAAGCGTAAGCATCTGAGCAAATGCCCAGATGCCCGGCTGTACCGTTCATCCCAATCCATTGCCGCAAGGCAGGAAGAAAATCCCGGCATATTTGTTTCGCTAACGACCGGTTAAAATCCTTTTTTTGCATCGCTTTCCAACTTATCCTTATTCTAACACCACTTGTCTTTTCAGGGCAACTATCCTTTTAACTTCATTGGTTCCGCCCGAAAGATGCGCTCGTCCATAGTCCGGAGGTTGGGCGAAATCAGCGGCTTAAATTCCATAAGCGCTAGTATATCTTTTTCCAGATCAATTCCCGGCGCCACTTCGGTCAGCATCATACCCTGCTCGGTCAGTTCGAATACCGCTCTTTCGGTGATATACAATACCGGCTGCCTGACTTTCTGCGCGTATTCGCCGCTAAAAGTAATCTGTTCAACTTTTTCCAGGAACTTTTTATTTCTGCCTTCCTTGATAATCGTAAGTTTACCGTCGCCGACGGCCACTTCCAAGCCACCCGCTGTAAATGTGCCGCAAAATACAACGCGCTTGGCATTTTGCGTGATATTAATGAAGCCGCCGCAGCCTGCAACCCGCCCCTTAAATTTGCTTACATTGATATTGCCGTATTGATCTGTCTCCGCAAGCCCCAGGAAAGCCAGATCAAGACCGCCGCCGTCATAGAAATCGAATTGATAGGGTTGATCCAGTATTGCCTCCGGATTCGTGACTGCGCCGAAGCTAAGGCCGCCGGCGGGAACACCGCCCACCGGTCCGGGCTCGACCGTCAGCGTCATCATATCGCCAATCCCTTCTTCGTTAGCCACCAGCGCTACTCCTTCTGGCATACCGATACCCAGATTGACGACAGCATTGGGGATAAGCTCCATCGCCGCGCGACGACCGATAACTTTGCGCTCATCAAGCTCCATAGGCGGAATGGCGGAAAGCGGTATGCGGATTTCGCCGGAATAGGCTGGATTATATTGCTCGGCAAAAGTCTGCATATGCTGCGATTGGTCTTCGGCAACAACTATGTAATCAACAATAATGCCCGGAATTTTAACCTGCATTGGCTTTAACGTACCGGCTTCAACAAT
>JAOACF010000181.1 GCA_026417995.1 Negativicutes bacterium | reverse complement strand
GCTCTAATTCCGTTTTGAACCATTAATTCGACTGCTTCCTTATCGCACAGTTCACGCCCTACCCTTAAAGTGTCCTCAATGTGTTGTTCGACACTATCATCAGCGCCCAAAGCAATGGCTATGCCGCCTTGAGCTTTATAAGTACTCGATTCGTCAGGCGGAAACTTGCTGATAACGGCCGCTTTTAGCTTAGGATCCAGCGATAAAGCCGCCGCCATACCGGCTATACCCGTACCGACGACAACAACATCATAATAAACTCTTTCCGTCCTGCTAATGTCAACACTTGAAAAAATATATCCTGTGCGACCGTCCATTCATACCATCTCCAACATCCGCTGCAAGGCTCTTCTAGCCCTATCGGCCGTAGCTTTATCCACCGTAATATTATGTTTTTGATGAGCAAGAGCAGCGTAAAGGGTTTCCAGCGTCGTTTTTTTCATATCCGGGCATAAAAGTCCTGCATGAAGCGAGACAAACTCTTTATCCGGATACAATGTCTTCAGTTTGTACAAAACTCCCTGCTCGGTTCCAATTATAAGCCGCTTGGCCCCAGTCTGTCCCGCATAAGCAATAATCTGCGAAGTACTCCCCACAAAATCGGCCGACTCGACCACTTCTTGGGTACATTCAGGATGCACCAACAATTCGGCATCCGGATACTTTAGCCTGATTTGCCGTACATCTTCCGCTTTGACCGCATTGTGTACAGGACAGCAACCTTCTACCAAAATCAGCTCCTTATCCGGCAGCCGCTTGGCTACATATCGGCCTAGATTCCCGTCGGGCACAAAAATAACTTGCCTGCTAGGCAAGGCAGCCACAACTTTTACAGCATTAGCCGAGGTGCAGCAGACATCGCTCTCAGCTTTCACTTCAGCCGACGAATTCACATAACAAACTACCGGAATTCCATGATGAAAAGCCTTTACTTCCCGCAGCTCGTCCAACGTCAGCATATCAGCCAGCGGACAGCCGGCATCGGCCACAGGCAGCAGAACGGTCTTATGGGGAGACAATATTTTGGCCGTTTCAGCCATAAATTTTACCCCGCAAAAAACAATTACTTCATTGTCAATCTCAGCGGCCACTTTACTTAAATAAAAGGAATCACCGACATAATCGGCAACTTGCTGCACTTCATCAAGCTGATAGTTATGCGCCAATATGGCAGCGTTATATTCTTTTTTCAGCTGTTGTATTTTGCCGGTCAAATCCAAGGATCATTCACTCCCCGCATTTACATGGTAACAATAGTCTTTGCAAAATAGGCATTTATAATAAGATAGCATTGATAGATACATGTGTCAAGACAGCTGTAAAGTCTTGGTGCTGATAAAAAGTGTATAGATAAAAAGCATAGCTAGGCGCCCCCTGCTGGCACAAGCTATGCTCTTACATTAAAAAATTCTATCAACGAGCCACTTTTCTAATAATATCATACCTGTCATCCGAACAATAAACAAAACCATTGAGGCCTGTTTGTCGTAATAATCCGCTGTTTTGACCGGTTTTATCGTTCATGCTCATAAACGCCCGTCTTAATTCTTCAACCAACACGGCATCCAAACCCTGCCGGGCAGCTATAGCGTCTTTCGGTATATCTTCGGTCTCGGCAATTATTATTAGATCGTCCACAGACTTACCGCTCTTACGGGCTGCAGTCAAAGCTTCGGAATACGTAGCGCCTCCGTCTACCGACCCGTTTAGTACATTTTCAATGACATTGTCATGACTGCCTAAAAATAAGGTTTCACCGAAATATGTCTCAGGTTTTAAACCCTGTTCGGCAAGCAAGGCTTTGGGAAATAAATAGCCTGAGGCTGACTTAGGATCTACAAATGCAAACCGCTTACCTTTTAGGTCGGCAATATTCTTTATCAACCCATCCTTTCTAGCCACAATAAACCCTTTGTATGAAGCGCTATTATTAACCACCGGGGTAACTATCGGAGTTATACCTTTATCTTTCTCTTTCGCCGAAACATAAGCAAACGGTGAAAACCAGCCTACATCGACAATTTTCTTGGCAATGGCATGTCCCAAAGATTCATAATCAGAAACAATTACCACTTTGGCTTGAGCGCCAATCTTTCGGGCAACGCTTTCAAGTATAGGCTTATAAGTCTGCCGAATGATTTCCGGCGCGGTGAAGGGATTAACCCCAAAAATTATCTCGTTTGTGGACTTATGCTTTATGGCTATTTCCTGCAAACGTTCTCCACTGACAGCCATTTGCTTGGCATAGTTCAAAACTTCTTGGATGCTTTTGCGCTGAATGGCAACGTTGTTTTGAGCCCTTTCCGTGCTGCTTGCAATTTCAACAGTAGCAGATGCAATCGAATCCACCGCCTGAACCATTTCAGCTGTAACTTCCTGCTGGCGATTGGAAAGCTCAGATAAATCCTCCACCGTTTGCTCAATGTGCTTAAGCCTCTGTACAATATCCTGCATTGAAGCCGCTGACTTTCTCGACGATTGCTCTATTCCGGAAATTTTTTCCCTTCCCGCATACATGATCTGTATGACGTTTCGAGTTTTGTCCATAATCTCTTGGACTATCAACTTTATATCCTTAGTGATAACGTCGCTTTCTCCGGCCATTTTACGCACTTCTTCGGCCACTACGGCAAACCCTCGGCCTTCGGCGCCGGCCCGTGCCGCCTCTATGGCAGCATTCAGTGCCAACAAATTAGTCTGTGAAGCAATACCTTGAATTTTACCTACA
>JAOACF010000018.1 GCA_026417995.1 Negativicutes bacterium | reverse complement strand
CAATGCTTATGACCTCTTGTACCATGATAAAGTGCTTTTGACTAAGGAAGCATTTGCCCGCATAGAGGAGGCGCTGGCGTAATGGAAAACCTGCGCGACATATTGATCCGCCCGGTTATCACCGAGAAGACCACTGCCATGATGCAGGATAATAAATATACTTTTATTGTGCCGCTTCAGGCCAATAAAGTGGAAATCCGCCAGGCCGTGGAAAAATTGTTCAAGGTTAAAGTGGAAGCAGTCAACACCATACGTGTTGAAGGCAAGATTAAACGGATGGGAAGAACCGCCGGCAAACGCCCTGACTACAAAAAAGCCATTGTTAAACTGGCTCCGGGCGAACGTATCGAGTTCTTCGAAGGCGTATAAAAAGTCCAGAGCAAAGGAGGGGCAACAATGGCAGTTAAAACCTTTAAACCATACACTCCCGGCCGTAGACACATGACGGTTGCGAGTTTTGAAGAGATCACCACCAATAAACCGGAGCGTTCGCTGGTTGAGCGGCTGCAAAAACATGCCGGCCGTAATCAGCAGGGTCGTCTGACCGTCAGACATCAGGGCGGCGGCCACAAGCGTCTGTATAGAATTATTGACTTCAAACGCAACAAAGACGGCATTCCCGCGAAGGTAGCGACCATCGAATATGATCCTAACCGTTCCGCTCGTATCGCTCTGCTGCACTATGTTGATGGCGAAAAGCGCTACATTTTGGCGCCTAACGGGCTGAAAGTCGGCGACATGATCATGAGTGGCCCTGAAGCCGATATCAAAGTCGGCAATGCGTTGCCGCTGAAAAAAATCCCGGTAGGTACCCTGCTTCACAATATTGAACTCAAGATCGGCAAAGGCGGTCAAATGGTTCGTTCCGCCGGCGCTGCCGCGCAGCTGATGGCGAAAGAAGGCGATTACGCCCTCCTCAGACTGCCGTCCGGCGAGCTGAGAAAAGTTCATGTGAATTGCAAAGCGACAGTGGGTCAAGTTGGCAACTTAGAGCATGAAAACATTACGCTTGGTAAGGCCGGCCGTTCACGCTGGCTGGGTATCCGTCCCGCCAACCGCGGCGTGGCCATGAACCCGATCGACCATCCGCACGGCGGTGGCGAGGGCCGCTCGCCTGTCGGCCGTAAGCATCCGGTTACTCCTTGGGGCAAGCACGCACTGGGTGCCAAGACCCGCAAGAAGAAGCCGTCGGATGCCATGATTGTTAAGAGACGGACGAAATAACGGTATAGAGAAGGGAGGCCTAACAGGTGTCCAGATCGATAAAAAAGGGACCTTATGTGCATGAAAGCCTGCTGAAGAAGATTAAGGCGATGAATGCCAAAAACGAGAAAAAAGTAATCAAAACTTGGTCGCGCGCTTCTACCATATTGCCGAATTTCGTTGGCCATACCATTGCAGTGCATGACGGACGGAAGCATGTACCTGTATATATTACCGAAGACATGGTCGGCCATAAGCTGGGAGAATTCGCGCCCACCCGCACCTTTAAAGGTCACAGCGGCAGTGAAAAATCGACCTCGCTGAAATAGTACGAGAGGGGGCTTAGAAATGGAAGCCAAAGCAGTTGCCAAATATGTTCGCATTGCGCCGCGCAAAATCCGTGTGGTTATCGACCTGATCCGCGGTAAAAACGTTGGCGAGGCTTTTGCGATACTCAAACATACGCCGAAAGTTGGCTCGGAAGTTGTGGAAAAAGTGCTTAAATCAGCAGTTGCCAATGCCGAGCACAACTATGATATGAATGCCGATAACCTGTACGTCGCCGCTGCCTATGTCGACCAGGGACCGACAATGAAACGCATTCATCCCCGCTCCCGCGGTCAGGCGTTTAAAATTCTAAAGCGCAGCAGTCATGTATCCGTAGTTGTAAAAGAGAGATAACTGGCGAAGGAGGGAATATAAGTGGGTCAGAAAGTTAATCCGCATGGTCTGCGTATCGGCATTATTAAAACCTGGGATGCCAAATGGTATGCTGACAAGGATTTTGCCAAAAATCTGCACGAAGATATTAAAATTCGTGATTTCCTGAAACAAAAACTTTATGCCGCGGGCATTTCCCGCATCGAGATAGAGCGTGCCGCTAACCGGGTGAAAGTTACCATTCATACTGCAAAGCCGGGTATGGTAATTGGCCGTGGCGGTGCGGGCATCGAAGAAATCAAAAAAGACCTCAAAAAGCTGACTGATAAAACAATAGATGTTAACATCGCTGAAGTGAAACAGGCTGAGCTGGATGCAACATTAGTTGCTGAGAGCATTGCCGCGCAGCTCGAAAAGCGCATCGCGTTCCGCCGCGCCATGAAACAAGCGGTAGGCCGCACCATGCGCATGGGCGCCAAGGGTATCAAAGTTATGGTTGGCGGTCGTTTGGGCGGTGCCGAGATTGCCCGTACCGAACATTACCGTGAAGGCAGCATTCCCCTTCACACCCTGCGTGCCGATATTGACTACGGTACGGCTGAAGCTCATACCACGTATGGCCGTATCGGCGTAAAGGTTTGGATTTATAAGGGCGAGGTTCTGCCTGAAGCTAAAAAACCCGCTGCCGTAGCTGAAGGGAGCGAGAAATAATGCTGATTCCGAAAAGGGTAAAACATCGTAAGCAGTTCCGCGGCCGTATGACCGGTAAAGCCAACAAAGGCAACACCGTGTCTCATGGCGAATACGGTCTTGTTGCCTTGGAGCCTGCCTGGATTACCAATCGCCAGATTGAAGCGGCCCGTATCGCGATGACCCGTTTTATCAAACGCGGCGGTCAAGTCTGGATTAAAATATTCCCTGACAAACCTATCACCGCTAAGCCGGCTGAGACTCGCATGGGTAGCGGTAAAGGCTCGCCCGAATACTGGGTGGCGGTAGTCAAGCCGGGCCGGGTGATGTTTGAACTTGCCGGCGTGCCGGAGGATATCGCCAAAGAAGCTATGCGTCTTGCCTCTCATAAACTGCCGATTCGGACTAAGTTCGTGAAACGCGAGGACGCGCCTGAAGTTCAAGAAGTGGGTGGTGAGGAGTAATGAAAACTAAGGACATCCGCGATATGAGCGCAGTTGAGCTTGATCAGAAACTGGCCGGACTGAAGGATGAACTCTTCAACCTTAGGTTTCAACTTGCAACCGGACAACTGGAAAACCCCATGCGCATCCGCGAAGTAAAGAAAACGATTGCCCGGATCAAAACCATTCAGCGCGAACGTGAACTAAAAGCTCAGTAAGCGAACCTGAACGAAGGGAGGCTGTAAAAGGTGACCGTGGAAAGAAATGAACGCAAGACCCGTATCGGTAAAGTGGTCAGCGATAAGATGCAAAAAACGGTAGTGGTGGCCGTAGAACGTTTGGTGCAGCACCCGATGTACGGAAAACCCGTTAAACATACCGTTAAGTTTAAAGCGCATGACGAGAATAACGAAAGCCATATTGGCGATACCGTTAAGATCATGGAAACCCGTCCGCTCTCAAAAGATAAGCGTTGGAGAGTAGTCGAGATTTTGGAGCGGGCGAAATAATTCGCCGTATGTCTATTTCTAAGCATCCAAGAAGGAGGGATAACGATGATCCAGCAGGAAACCAGACTCAACGTCGCTGACAATACCGGCGCGAAAGAGCTTCTGTGCATCCGTGTATTAGGCGGTTCCTACCGCAAATACGCCAATATCGGTGACGTCATCGTTGCTTCGGTTAAAGATGCATCGCCCGGTGGCGTGGTAAAGAAAGGCGATGTCGTTAAAGCCGTAGTCGTACGTTCACAAAAAGGACTGCGCCGTCCGGACGGCTCGTATATCCGTTTTGACGAAAACGCAGCAGTTATCATAAAGGACGATAAAAGCCCCAGAGGTACCCGTATCTTTGGGCCGGTAGCCAGAGAACTCCGCGAAAAAGATTTTATGAAAATCATCTCGCTGGCGCCTGAAGTAATCTAAGTTAGGGGAGGTGTCCGGAATGTCCGAAATTCAGAAACTGCACGTCAAAAAAGGCGACACAGTAGTTGTCTTATCCGGTAAGGACAAAGGCAAGAAGGGTAAGATTATCGAGGCAATGCCGAAGAAGGGCAAGGTCGTTGTGGAAGGCGTTAATAAGGTAAAGCGCCATACCAAGCCGACGCAGAAAATGCCTCAGGGCGGTATCCTCGTCAAAGAGGCGCCCCTCCATTCAGCCAAAGTGATGCTGGTTTGCCCGGCCTGTGATAAACCTACCCGCATTAAGAAGACGGTCCTGGCGTCAGGCGACAAGGCCCGTACTTGCAAGCATTGCGGTGAAATCATTGACAAGGATAAATAACACGCAGAAAGGAGGTAACTAGGCATGGCCAGACTTAAGGACAAATATATGAACGAAGTGCTGCCGGCTTTGATGGAAAAGTTCGGCTACAAAAACGTAATGCAAATACCGAAGATCGAAAAGGTCATTATTAATATAGGCGTGGGCGAAGCGGTAGGCAACCCCAAGGTGCTTGACGCCGCTGTCAGCGACCTGACTGTGATTGCCGGTCAGAAGCCGGTCATCACCCGCGCTAAAAAATCTATTGCTGCTTTTAAAATCCGCCAGGGAATGCCGATTGGCACAAAAGTTACCCTGCGTGGCGAGCGGATGTACTTTTTCCTTGATAAACTGTTCAACGTCGCCCTGCCGCGCGTGCGCGACTTCCGCGGGGTCAGCCCGAAAGCATTTGACGGCCGGGGCAATTATACGCTGGGGATTAAAGAACAGCTTATCTTCCCGGAGATTGAATACGACAAGGTTGACAAGATCCGCGGCATGGACATCGTCATTGTGACCACTGCGCAAACGGACGAAGAGGCGAGAGAACTCTTAAAACTTATGGGGATGCCATTCAGCGCGTAAAGGAGGGACCCTCGTGGCCAAAAAGGCAATGATAGAGAAATGGAAGCGCGAGCCGAAATTTAAGGTGCGTCATCATAACCGCTGCAAAATCTGCGGACGTCCGCACGGCTATCTGCGTAAATTTGAAATGTGCCGTATCTGCTTTAGAGAACTGAGTTACAAAGGAGCTATCCCAGGGGTAACCAAAGCCAGCTGGTAGGCTGCAGGAAGGAGGTATAACAAATGGTAATGACCGATCCTATTGCCGACATGCTTACACGTATCCGTAACGCCAATGCGGCACTTCATGATAAGGTAGAAATCCCTGCTTCCAAGATTAAGCAGGCAATTGCTAACATTCTCAAACAAGAAGGCTTTATCAAAGACGCCGAACTGATAGAGGACGGCAAGCAAGGTATTCTTCGCGTAAGCCTCAAGTATGGCGCAAATCGCGAGAAGGTAATTACTGGCATTAAGCGCATTTCCAAGCCCGGCCTGCGTGTTTATGCCAAGAGCGACCAGTTGCCGCGGGTTTTAGGCGGCCTCGGCATTGCTGTCATCTCGACTTCCAAGGGGATTATGAGCGACAAGCAAGCACGCAAAGAAGGCCTCGGCGGCGAAGTTATCGCCTACGTTTGGTAATCAGACACGGGAACTAGGAGGTGCAAATATGTCCAGAATAGGTAGGATGCCTATCCCCGTTCCATCTGGGGTTACAGTTAAAATCGATGGCAACGTGGTTTCAGTCAAAGGACCGAAAGGCGAGCTGAGCCGCGAAATTCCAAAAGACATTACAGTTGAGCAAGCGGAAGGCGCCCTCTACGTGAAACGTCCTTCCGATGAGAAAGAGCATAAATCGCTGCATGGGCTGACCCGTACGCTAATCGCCAATATGGTTACCGGTGTCACCCAAGGATTTTCCAAAACGCTGGAGATTGCAGGCGTAGGCTACAGAGCAGCCAAGGCCGGCACAAAACTTAATTTGACGCTCGGTTTCTCCCATCCGGTGGAGGTAGAACCGCCGAAAGGGATTACCATCGACGTGCCGGCGCCGACTAAGATAATCATCAGCGGTATTGACAAAGAAGCCGTGGGCGCTCTGGCTGCCAAGATCCGTTCCTTCCGTGAGCCTGAACCGTACAAAGGCAAAGGTATTAAATATGAAGGCGAGATCATCCGCCGCAAAGTGGGTAAAGCCGGCGGCAAAGGCAAGAAGTAATCTTCCAGTAATCCAGGAAAGGAGTGAATACCTTGCTTCGTAAGCAAAACAAGAACGAGGCTCGGAAAAAGCGCCATCTCAGAGTGCGCAAAACAGTTGTCGGCACTGCTGAGAGACCGCGCCTGAATGTTTTCCGCAGCCTGAGCCATATATACGCTCAAATTATTAACGACAAGACCGGCACTACTCTGGTAGCTGCAAGCACGCTTGACAAAGATATTGCAGCCAGTGTGGAATACGGCGGCAACATTGAAGCGGCAAAAGCTGTTGGCGCTGCGATCGCTAAGCGTGCGCTGGAAAAAGGTATTACCAAGGTTGTATTTGACCGCGCCGGCTACCTCTATCACGGACGGGTTGCCGCGTTAGCACAAGCAGCCCGTGAAGCTGGTCTGGAATTTTAGAAAGAAGGAGGGACATCATGGCCAGGATTGACTATACAGGACTTGATCTTAAAGAGAAAGTTGTATTTATAAACAGGGTTGCCAAAGTTGTAAAGGGCGGACGCCGCTTTTCTTTCAGCGCACTGGTAGTTGTCGGTGACGGCAACGGTCACGTCGGCGCCGGATTAGGCAAAGCTGCTGAAGTGCCTGAGGCGATCCGCAAGGGTATTGAAGATGCCAAGAAAAACCTGATTAAGTGCCCGCTCGCGGGAACTACCATCCCCCATCAGGTGACCGGAGAATTTGGCGCAGGCAAAGTTCTGCTTAAACCTGCCTCCGAAGGTACCGGCGTTATCGCCGGCGGACCTGTGCGCGCAGTGTTGGAGCTTGCCGGCGTTCATGACATTCTGACTAAATCGCTGGGCTCTTCCAACGCCAATAACATGGTACGGGCGACCCTGGAAGGCCTCAAACAGTTAAAGCGTCCGGAACAGGTGGCTGAGCTTCGCGGCAAAACGGTTCAGGAACTTTGGGGCTAGGGAGGGAACATCATGGCTAAATTAAAAATAACGCTAAAGCGCAGCCTGATCGGCAGACCCGAAGACCAAAGAGCTACCGTGAAGGCGTTGGGCCTTGGCAAGGTGAATCACTCGGTTGTACAAGATGACAGCGCGGTAATCCGCGGCATGATCCGCAAGGTGGAGCATCTTGTAAGCGTAGAAGAAGTACAAGACTAATTTGAGGAGGTGCGACTATGAAATTACACGAATTATCCCCCGCACCCGGATCAAAAAAAGAGCGTACCCGCGTAGGCCGTGGCTTGGGTTCCGGTCTTGGCAAAACAGCGGGCAAAGGACATAAGGGGCAAAAAGCGCGTGCGGGCGGCGGCGTCCGTCCCGGCTTTGAAGGCGGCCAAAAACCTCTGTATCTCCGTTTGCCGAAGCGCGGCTTTACCAATGCGTTTGCTAAAGAATTTGTAGAAGTGAACGTGCATCAACTGAACCGCTTTGACAACGGCGCTGTTGTAGATCCTGTCGCTCTGGTTGAAGCCGGCGTGGTAAAAAATGTTCGTGATGGCGTACGGATTCTGGGAAGCGGTGAACTTGAAAAGTCTTTGACTGTCAGGGCAAACGGCTTCACCAAATCAGCAATTGCAAAAATTGAAGCCGCCGGCGGCAAAGCAGAGGTGATCTAGGTGCTGTCAGCCCTGTCAAACATACTCAAGATTACTGAGCTTCGGCAAAAAGTGATGTTTACCCTGGCAATGTTCCTTGTATTCCGGGCCGGCGCCCATATACCGGTGCCAGGGGTAAATCCGGAGGTAATTGAACAGCTGTTCACTACCGGCAACTTATTCGGATTGCTTGACTTGTTTGCTGGTGGCGCATTAAGTAAGTTCTCAGTGTTTGCAATGAGTATTACGCCTTATATCAACGCTTCCATTATTATGCAGCTCCTTACGGTCGTTGTGCCGAAATTTGAGCAATGGGCTAAAGAAGGCGAAGAAGGGCGCAAGAAAATTACCCAACTTGTCCGCTATGGCACTGTTCTGCTTGGCTTTATCCAGGCAGTGGGCATGGCTTTCGGTCTCAAAGTGGCCATTATCAACCCTGGAATCGGCTCTATTCTGCTAATTGCCCTGTCCCTTACCGCCGGAACGGTATTTCTGATGTGGATTGGCGAGCAAATTACCGAAAAGGGTATTGGCAATGGCATATCCCTGATTATTTTTGCCGGTATCGTATCAAGACTGCCTGACGGGCTGTTTGTTATTTACGAATACCTGAGAGCTGGAACCATAGGTTTCTTTAATATCCTGCTGTTCATCCTTATCGGTGTGGCGATGATTGTATTTGTTATCGCGATCCAACAGGGTCAGCGCAAGATACCGGTACAATATGCCAAGCGGGTTGTCGGCCGCAAAATGTATGGCGGACACTCATCGCATATACCGATAAAAGTTAACCAGGCAGGCGTTATTCCGATTATCTTTGCGTCATCCGTGCTGATGTTTCCGGTAACCATCGCCCAGTTTATTGATGTTGGCTGGGTGAAAACGGTGGCAAGCTGGTTCGAGTGGGGCACACCGCTGCAGACGACGCTGTATGCGCTGCTGATCATCTTCTTCACCTATTTTTATACTGCGGTTACCCTGAACATATCGGATATGGCAGAGAATATGAAAAAATACGGTGGTTTTATTCCGGGACTGCGTCCGGGCAAGCCGACTGCCGATTATCTTGACCGAATTATGACCAGAATTACGCTGGTTGGCGCCATTTTCCTCGCGCTGATTGCGATATTGCCAAACTTTGTTGTCTGGGCCACCAATATTCAGGGTGTATATTTTGGCGGCACTGCGCTTTTGATTGTCGTTGGCGTGGCGCTTGATACGATGAAACAAATTGAAGCGCTCGTATTAATGCGGCACTATCAAGGATTTATGAAGTAGGGGGCGCCTTTATGCACATTCTGTTAATGGGACCGCCTGGGGCAGGCAAAGGAACACAGGCGGCGAAACTGGTAGAAGAATTCGGTATTCCGCATATCTCCACAGGTGATATGTTTCGAGCGGCAGTCAAGGAAGGAACTCCTCTCGGCCGGCAAGCCAAGGAATTTATGGATGCCGGGCAGCTTGTTCCCGATAGTGTAACCATCGGTATCGTCAAAGAACGACTGGCTAAACCTGACTGCCAGGAAGGGTTTATTCTTGACGGCTTTCCGCGCACGACCGAGCAGGCGGAAGCTTTAGACCGGACGCTGCAGGAACTGGGTATCAGACTGGACCGGGTGATCAATATAATTGTACCGGACAGCGAACTGGTTAGCCGGATGACCGGCCGCCGGATTTGCCGGGGATGCGGCGCGACTTATCATGTGAAATTCAATCCGCCCCGCACGGGAAGCATTTGTGATAAGTGCCGCGGCGAACTTTACCAGCGCGACGATGACCGTGAAGAGACAGTCACCAAGCGTCTTGCCGTTTATCAGGCTCAGACCAGGCCGCTGATCGAATATTATCAGGATAAAGGCCTTTATACTGAAATTGACGGTCAGCAGGATATTGACAAGGTGATGAGCGACATAGTCGCCAGTCTGAAGGGTAAAGAGCGATGATTATTTTAAAATCGCAAAGGGAACTCAACTACCTGCGCGATGCCGGAAAAATAGTAGCTCAGACGCTTGCAGAAGTGAAGGCGGCGGTCAAACCGGAGGTTACAACGCAAGAACTGGACAAAATCGCCGAAGAATATATTAAGCGCTGTGGGGCCACCCCTGCCTTCAAGGGGTACCACGGCTTTCCCGGCAATATCTGCGCCTCGGTTAACGAACAAGTGGTGCACGGCATTCCGGGACTAAGAAAACTCAAAAGTGGGGATACTATCAGCATTGACATTGGGGCGGTAATAAATGGATACTATGGAGACGCCGCTATTACCGTGCCGGTTGGT
The DNA here is from genome assembly GCA_026417995.1 of Negativicutes bacterium. Lineage (GTDB taxonomy): Bacteria > Bacillota > Negativicutes > Sporomusales > JAOACF01 > JAOACF01. Next base: position 20,494 of record JAOACF010000018.1, on the reverse strand, counting down.
GAGGTCGATGCCGAAGTTGCAAAGCTTCTGGAAGTTACCGAAGAATCGCTTTACAAGGGCATTGAAAAGGCAATAGCCGGCAATCGCCTCGGCGATATATCCCACGCGGTACAAACTCATGCCGAAAAATACGGATATGGCGTAGTGCGCGACTTCGTAGGTCATGGCATTGGCAGAAACATGCATGAAGATCCTCAGATACCGAACTACGGTATCCCTGGCCGCGGACCACGCTTGAAATCCGGTATGACGCTAGCGATAGAACCAATGATCAACATGGGTACCCACGAAGTAAAAGTGCTTGACGATGGGTGGACAGTGGTTACATTGGACGGGAAGCCGTCCGCCCACTTTGAACATACGATCGCAATTACGCCCGATGGTCCGGAAATACTGACCAAACTGTAGGAGGAAGACGGCTAGTGTCGGCCGCACGATTACCAGTTGGTTCAATTGTTGTTTCTTCTGCCGGCCGTGATAAAGGCCGCGCTTACGTAATAATCGCGGAAGCTGACAGGCCTTTCGTGCTGGTTGCTGACGGACGCGACCGCAAGGTTGCCAATCCTAAAAAGAAGAACATCCGGCACCTTATTGTGCAAAGTTCTATTGCAGGCAGCCCAGCGGGTAAAGACAGGCGCGGTAGCTTTACCGATGAATGTATCCGCCAGGCTTTGCATCAGATTTGTCCATCGGATCAGAAGTAGGAAGCGGCGAGGAGGAATTGATTGCGTGTCCAAAGATGACGTTATTGAAGTAGAAGGTACGGTTATAGAAGCCCTGCCAAACGCGATGTTTCAAGTTAAGCTGGTCAACGGGCATGTCGTATTGGCGCACGTATCAGGCAAGATCCGGATGAATTTTATCCGCATCCTGCCGGGAGATAAGGTAACAGTAGAGCTTACTCCTTACGACTTAAAACGTGGCCGTATCACCTACCGTTTTAAATAGTATCGGTGTGAATTGGCAAGTTGAAAGAGGAGGCTTTTAAATGAAAGTTAGACCTTCGGTCAAGCCGATATGCGAGAAATGCAAAGTCATTAAGCGTAAAGGCAATGTAATGGTAATCTGCGAAAATCCGAAACATAAACAAAAGCAAGGATAAGGGGGTGCGCGATAGATGGCACGTATTGCCGGGGTAGACTTACCGCGCGATAAGCGAGTAGAAATTGCATTGACATATATCTATGGCATTGGTCTTACCCTTTCCAAAGAGATCTTAGCAGCTACCGGGATTAATCCGGATACCCGTGTGCGTGATCTTACGGAAGAGGAAATTTCGAAGCTGCGTGAGACTATTGACAAAAACTACAAGGTGGAGGGTGACCTTCGCCGTGAAGAGTCCCTCAACATTAAGCGCCTGATCGAGATTGGCTCGTACCGGGGCAGAAGGCACCGGATGGGGCTACCGGTTCGTGGGCAGCGTACAAAAACCAACGCCCGCACCCGCAAAGGTCCGAAGCGGACTGTTGGCGCAAAACGCAAGAAGTAAAGGAGGGATAACAAATGGTTGCGAAGAAAGTCGTAAGACCCAAGCGTAAAGAACGCAAAAATATTGAGTTTGGTGTCGCCCACATTCGGTCGACATTCAATAATACCATCGTGACAATTACCGACCAGAAAGGCAATGCTATCTCGTGGGCCAGCGCCGGCGGCATGGGCTTCAAAGGTTCACGTAAAAGCACCCCGTTTGCTGCCCAGATGGCTGCAGAACAGGCCGCCAAGGCTGCGATGGAGCATGGTCTGAAACAGGTAGAGGTCTTTGTCAAAGGACCGGGCGCAGGCCGGGAAGCGGCCATCCGTTCACTGCAGGCCGCCGGCCTGGAAGTCAACCTGATTAAAGATGTCACGCCAATCCCGCATAACGGCTGCCGTCCGCCGAAGCGCCGCAGAGTCTAATTCCAGGAGGTGTTGAAAAAGAATGGCAAGATATACAGGACCAGTTTGCAGACAGTGTCGCCGCGAAGGTGGCAAGCTGTATCTCAAAGGCGATAAATGCTATACCGATAAGTGTCCGTTCAGCCGGCGCGGCTATGCTCCAGGCCAGCACGGTCAGGGCCAAGCCCGCAAGAAGCTGTCGGAATACGGGATTCAGCTCCGTGAGAAGCAAAAAGCGCGCCGTATTTACGGCATACTGGAAAAACAATTCCGTTCTTATTTCGAAAAAGCAGACCGTCAAAAAGGAATCACGGGTGAAAACCTGCTGGTGCTGCTCGAAAGAAGACTGGACAATGTTGTGTTCCGTTTAGGTTTTGGCGCAAGCCGCACTCAGGCAAGACAACTGGTGCGCCACGGACATTTTACCGTAAATGGCCACAGAGTGGATATTCCCTCTTATCTGGTCAAGCCGGGCGATGTGATCCAGGTAAAGGAAAAGAGCAAAGAATCGCCCATTATTAAAGAAATGGCCGAAGGTTTGGCAACTAAGACAGTTCCTGCCTGGCTCGAAATGTCGCCGCAAGAACTCAGCGGCAAGGTTTTACGTTATCCCACCCGGGAAGAGATTGATATTCCGATTCAAGAGCACCTCATCGTCGAACTTTATTCCCGATAATTACCCTCAACCGCGGAGTATAGCGTAACAAAGAGTGCGCAAAGAGGAGGGTTTTTCCCGATGATCGAAATTGAAAAACCGAAGATCGAGATAGCGGAAACAAGTGAAGATAATCGCTACGGCAAATTTGTCTGGGAGCCGCTGGAGCGGGGATATGGCATTACGCTGGGTAACAGCCTGCGCCGCGTGCTGCTGTCATCTCTCCCCGGCGCAGCGGTCACTTCCGTCAAAATTGACGGCGTGCTTCACGAGTTCTCCACTGTCCCCGGTGTTCGGGAAGATGTTACCGACATTATTCTGAACCTGAAAGAACTGGGCCTGAAACTCTATAGTGAAGAACCCAAAGTCATACGCATTGATTTTGAGGGTGAAGGAGAAGTGCGGGGCCGCGATATCATAGCCGACCCTGATGTTGAAATCCTCACGCCGGATCTTCACATCGCCACCGTAGCTCAGGGCGGTTCGCTCAAGATGGAGATGACCGTCGAGCGCGGCAGAGGGTATGTCCCGGCTGATCGCAACAAAAAAGCCGACCACGTTATCGGGGTTATACCCATTGACTCGATATTCTCGCCGGTTATAAAGGTTAATTATACGGTAACAGATACCCGGGTAGGAAATGTAACCGACTATGACAAACTGACGCTTGAGGTCTGGACTGATGGCAGCATCAGGCCGGAAGAAGCGGTAAGCAAAGCCGCCGGTATCATGGTGGCTCACCTCAAGCTCTTCCAAAACATCGCCGGCGCTCCTGCCGACCAGGATGACATGGCAGACCACTTCAGCGAACCGCCTGAGGATGCCGGATCCAAGATCCTGGAAATGAATATTGAAGATTTGGATCTTTCCGTTCGCTCATATAACTGCCTTAAACGGGCCGGTATCAACACCGTTGCCGAACTGGTGCAGAAGAGCGAGGAAGACATGATGAAAGTGCGTAACCTGGGCCGCAAATCACTGGAAGAAGTGAAGAAAAAGCTCGAAGAACTTGGGTTATCGCTTGCTGAAAACGAGGATTAAAGGGAGGGAAGAGTATGGCCTTCTATAGAAAGTTAGGACGTGACAGCAGCGCCAGAAGAGCGCTGTTCCGCAGCATCGTGACCTCCTTCTTTCAGCATGGAAGAATTGAAACTACCGAAGCCAAGGCAAAGGAAATCAGCGGCATTGCTGAGAAACTGATTACTTTGGCCAAGCGCGGCGACCTTCATGCCCGCCGCCAGGTTTTAGCGTTCCTCATGGACGAGGAAGTTACGAAAAAGCTGTTTGATACTATCGCGCCAAAGTATGCCGACCGTCAAGGCGGTTATACCCGAATTTTAAAGCTCGGTCCCCGTCGTGGAGACGCAGCGCCGATGTCAATACTGGAACTCGTTTAAGAATTATGGGGCGGCCTTGGGGTCGCCCTTACCTCTATATGCGCGGGAGAGTTTATGGGAGACATGATTAAAGTAGAAAAAATGTGCCATGCCTATCTTGCCAGCGACGGCAGTGAAGTAACAGCACTTGATAACATAAATCTTACGATTGGCGCCGGAGAATTTGTCGCTATTATCGGGTCGAATGGCTCCGGCAAATCGACGCTTGCCAAGCATTTTAACGCTCTCCTGCTGCCTTCGGCCGGCGACTGCTGGGTAGATGGGATCAATACCCGGGACGGAGCGCGACTGTGGGATGTCAGGCAAACGGTGGGCATGGTTTTCCAAAATCCCGATAATCAGATTGTTGCCGCTATCGTAGAGGAGGATGTCGCCTTCGGCCCGGAAAACTTAGGCGTACCTCCGGCGGAGATAGAACGCAGGGTTGCCGAAGCGCTGTCGGCCGTTGGCATGACTGAGTACCGTCACCATGCGCCGCATCTGTTATCGGGTGGTCAAAAACAAAGGGTGGCCATTGCCGGCGTACTGGCCATGCGCCCGAAATGCCTGGTATTGGACGAGCCGACGGCCATGCTCGATCCCCAGGGACGTCAGGAGGTTGTAGCGACAGTGCACCGCCTTAATAAAGAAGAAGGCATTACCGTGGCCTACATAACCCATTTTATGGAGGAAGCGGTGGTAGCTGACCGGGTGGTGGTGATGGAAGCCGGTAAAGTCGCGTTTATGGGGACGCCGTCAGAGGTTTTTAGCCAGGTGGAACGCCTGAAACAATTAGGACTGGATGTCCCGCTGGCGGCAGACATTGCCTCTCGGCTTCGCGCCAAAGGCGTAGCGCTGCCTGACGGCATCATCACCAACCAGGAATTGGCGGTGTCGCTATGTCGATAAAACTGACGAATGTAAGTTATACTTATATGCCTGGAACACCTTACGAGAGGCACGCCTTAAAAAACATTAACCTCGAAATTCAACGCGGCGAGTTCGTTGGTATCATCGGACATACTGGGTCAGGCAAGTCAACACTTGTCCAGCATCTGAACGGCCTGATAAAGCCAACTGCAGGGACGGTTACGGTAGATGGCGCCGACCTCAATGCTAAAGGTCCGGAGGCCAAGCAGGCGAGGCTGAAGGTAGGCATGGTATTTCAATACCCGGAGCACCAGTTGTTTGAGGAAACTATTGCCGCCGATATCGCCTTTGGTCCGAAAAACCTTAGTCTCAGCGCCGATGAAATCGACCGGAGAGTGCGCCAGGCTATGAAGTTTGCCGGGCTAGATTATGACACCTATGCCGGCAGGTCGCCGTTTCAGCTCAGCGGCGGGCAAATGCGCCGTGTGGCGATTGCCGGCGTAGTAGCCTTAGAACCTGATTATCTGATTTTGGATGAGCCCTCAGCAGGCCTTGATCCCCGGGGGCGCGACGAGATTTTCGGTGAAATTCGGGAACTGCATAAAAGAACCGGCACGACAGTTGTCCTGGTTACGCATAACATGGAAGAAGTCGCCCGGCTGGCAACCCGTTTGATCGTTATGAAACGCGGGGAAGCAATTTTGGACGGGCGTCCGCTCGATATCTTCCGCGCGTCGCGCGCAGCGCTTCTCGCCGCAGGAGTGGATGTACCGCTTGTAACGTCACTCTTGGGCGAGCTGAAAGCGCACGGGCTGGATGTCGATGAAACAGTCCTTACCCCGGATAAGGCCGCCGAAACAATCTTTGACGCAGCAAGGAGGCGGGCATCATGCTGAGTAATATCACGCTTGGCCAGTACTTTCCCGGCGATTCGCCCATTCATCGGCTGGACCCGCGCACTAAGATACTCCTTACCGTGCTGTTTATCAGCAGCATTTTTTTAGCCGAAAGCTATGCGGCTTATCTGCTTCTGGCCCTGTTTACCGCTGTAGTCATCGTTCTTTCCCGCATTCCGGCGCCGCTGGTGTTCCGATCGCTCAAGCCGTTATGGATTCTAATAATCATTACCGTGCTAATTCACGTTTTTACTACGCCGGGAACTGTTTTGTGGAGCTATAATATCCTGACAGTCACGCGGGAAGGTATCGAACAGGGGTCGTTAATGGCCGCGCGGCTGGTTTTTCTGATTGCTTTTTCCTCACTCCTGACCTTTACCACATCGCCCATTGCGCTAACCGACGGCATTGAGCGGTTGCTTCGGCCCTTTCGCCGGATCGGGGTGCCGGCGCATGAACTGGCAATGATGATGACGATCGCGCTGCGTTTTATTCCAACCTTACTGGAAGAAACCGACCGTATCATGAAAGCGCAGATGGCCCGAGGCGCCGATTTCGGTTCGGGCGGGCTTTTCCGCCGGGCGCAAAGCCTGGTGCCGCTATTAGTACCGCTATTTATCAGTGCCTTCCGGCGCGCCGACGAGTTGGCGACGGCCATGGAAGCGCGCTGTTACCGGGGAGGAGAAAATCGCACCCGCATGAAGCAGCTAAAAATGGGAGGACGCGATTTGGCCGCCTTTGCGTCCATGTTTGGTCTGATACTCCTTTTGGCTACGCTAAAGTGGGGGGGAGTCGGTGGAACGTAACATCAAACTCACACTGGCTTATGATGGAACCGCCTACCACGGATTTCAGCGCCAGCCTAATGCCCTAACCATTCAGGAGGTGCTGGAAGAAAAGCTTGCACCGCTGTTTGGACACCGTCTCGCGATCGTGGGATCGGGACGCACTGACACCGGTGTGCACGCCTACGGACAAGTTGTCAGCTTCCTGACCACAGGTACAATACCGGTCGACCGGATACCAAGGGCGGCAAGCGGGCTGCTGCCGAATGATATCGTGGTATGGTACGCCGAAGAGGTGGGGCCGGACTTTCATGCCCGGAAAAGCGCCAAAGCCAAAACATATCAGTACCGGATTTATAACGCGCCGCTGCCCAGCCCGTTTGAGCGCAATCATGCCTGGAACGTGCAAGCCGAACTGGATATAGACAGCATGCATCAGGCGGCGCAGGCAACTGTCGGAACGCATGACTTTTCGTCGTTTCGCGCCGCCGGCGGCGCTCCGGTAAGTCCGGTCAAAACCATGCTGGATGCCGGCTGCCGGCGTGAAGGCCGTATGGTAATTTTCAGTTTCACCTGTACCGGGTTTTTGTACCATATGGTGCGTAACCTTGTCGGTACGATTGTGGAAATCGGCATGGGGCGGCGCTCGCTGGCGGATTTTATGTTCATACTTGCTGCCCGTGACCGCAAGCTCGCGGGAATTACCGCGCCGCCGCAAGGCTTATACCTGATGGAAGTTACTTATTAACTACAAAAAATGCAAGCTGTCTATCCATTATCTTGACATTGACATGCTCATTTATTACAATATCCTTATGAGCTTATGCCATGATTTCTCTTAGCCCCGGAAGTCACGGCACAAGTGCAGAAACGTTTTTTTAATAGAGGCTGTTACAAGGAGGAATTTTAGGCCATGAAAACAACCTTTATGGCTAATGCTGCCAATGTTGACCGCAAGTGGTACGTAGTGGACGCTGAAGGCAAAACATTAGGTAGACTGGCCGCCGAAGTAGCGAAAATACTTCGCGGTAAACATAAACCAACTTATACCCCGCATGTAGATACCGGTGATCACGTTGTAGTGGTTAACGCTGCAAAAATTCACCTGACAGGTAAAAAGCTGACCCAAAAAACCTATTTCCGTCATTCCGGCTATGTAGGCGGGACTACGTTTATCCAAGCCGGCAAAATGCTGGCCGAAAAACCCGAAAGAATGGTGGAACTCGCCGTAAAAGGCATGCTCCCCAAAAACCGTCTTGGCCGTCAAATGTATCGCAAGCTGAAGGTATATGCTGGCCCCGAGCACCCACATCAAGCTCAGCAGCCTGAAAAGCTTGAAATTGACGTTCGCTAAGGGACAGCAAGGAGGAACAGAAGAATGGCATTGGTTAATTACTACGGCACCGGCCGCAGAAAAACTTCGGTTGCCAGAGTTCGTCTGGTCCCGGGGGAAGGCAACATCGTTATCAACGGCCGTCCGCTTGATCAATATTTTGGCTTAAAAACCCTGGAACTGATTATTAAGCAGCCGCTCAATGTGACCGGCACTATCGGCAAATACGACGTGCTGGCCAAGGTTGCCGGCGGCGGCACCACCGGCCAGGCCGGCGCAATCCGGCATGGCATTGCCCGGGCACTCTTAAAAGTGGACCAGGAGTATAGACCCTCTCTGAAAAAAGCAGGCCTTCTCACCCGCGATCCGCGCGAGAAGGAACGCCGCAAGTACGGTCTCAAAAAGGCAAGGAAAGCGTCACAGTTCTCCAAGCGTTAATATTTGTTTTGCTGCAGAAAGCCCAGAAGCCATTGCTTCTGGGCTTTTTCAATGGCGGCTGGCGATCTCCGCGTATTCTCGCGCCCACTGCCTTTAATTTCCCACCGGCAGGTATTCTTTGGGCAAAGTGGAATATATGTACATGCAGCTTTAGATGAAAAGGGGTATGTATATGAAGAAATGGCTGATTATGCTGGTGACTGGGGCGATGATGGCCGTCAGCGCCGTTGCGTTTGCCAATCTGGATGACACGCGGGCGACAATTGCGGCGCGCTATGGCGACTATCGCCTGGTGATCGACACCGACAACCAGCCCTGGACGAAGGAAGAATGGGAGACCAAAGGCGTGCAGCGCGCCCGTGCGGCATCGTTCATGCATTCTTACCAAGCTAACGGCCTTAGGGTGCAGCTTGAGGTTATGTACGATAATAATAAGCCCGGCTCGTTTGTCAGGGCGCAGCGCTTTACGCCGGATATGGCGATTAAGATCAAGGATTTCAAAACTTATTTCCCCGAAATCTACGCTCTCATAACTGGCCCCAAGGCGGAAGCATTTGCCACCTATAAAGAAATCTCCCGCAATTTCCAGGAACAGAAATCGCCGGTAAGCATGGGAATTGTCGTGCAATCCCTCCCGGCGCCAGGAAAAAGCAATATATATACACTAGTCGCCTTCAACATCCAGGATGAAGGCAGGCTTATCAAGGATGCCAAATTTATCAATGAAGATACGTATATCCGCGAGTTTACGGTCGAACCCGTACTGAGGCTGGACGCCGGTGAATACCTGGGCAAGGATTGGGCATACATTAAGAACTACTTCAAAAAGTAGCTTTCGTTCGAGTTGCTAATGTTAACAAGCCGCAGACATTTTGTCTGCGGCTTGTTAACATTATTTTCTCAGCCGTAGCGGCTCCTGCCTGGCTTCCTGCGCCATTTTCGGGCCAATGTAGCTATGCCTTACCATGGCGGCCAGCACGACTGCCTGACGCTGCTTGGCCGCCTCCAGGTCTTCCAGGGGCGACAGAGCCGAAGGCGCGTTTGGCAATCCGGCCAGCATGGCGCTTTGGGCGAGCGTCAGTTCGGCAGGCCTTTTGCCAAAGTAGACCTTTGCGGCATCGCCAATGCCGTATGCTCCCGAGCCAAAATAGATTGTGTTCAGATACATCTCCAGTATTTCTTCCTTAGAGTAGCGAAGCTCCATATTGATAGCGAGAATTACTTCTTCAAACTTGCGGCCAAAGGTTTTTTCCTGGCTCAGGAAAAGGTTTCTTACAAGCTGCTGGGTAATCGTGCTGCCGCCCTCAACCAGCGCGCCGGTCTGCAGATTTACCAGCGCGGCGCGCAGGATGCCTTCAATATCGAACCCGTAGTGGCGGTAAAACCGGTTGTCTTCCACAGCAATAATCGCTTGCTGGAGAGAAAGCGGTATATCCTCAAGCTTTACATATTTGTTTCGGTCGAGTTTGGCTTCCACTGCGGACTTTAGCGCAATGACCCTGTATACCCGATCCCAGACGCCGACGGCCTGGACGGCAGCACTTTTGGCTCTGGCCGTTTCCGGTTCGAACTTGCGGAAGATACTGCCTCCTCCGGCCCAAAGAAAAGCCGCCGCAAACAGAAGCGCCATTAACCAAATAAATTTACGGCTGCGCATACGTCCTCCCACTAATCATCGTTACTTTCATTGTAGCCGACTTCGCCTGCTTTGGCTAGAAGTCTGCTGCAAAACTCGTTTTCAAGCAAGAATTCTCTGTTTATTATCCGATCCGGAGACTGCTGAAAAAGCTCCAGATGCACGTTCCGAGTTCCTTGTTCCAGCATCGTGCCATAGTATAGATATATTCTGGCAGGTACTGTTTTCCGGGAACGGGCCGCGACGAGGATTTTCGCGGAGGCGTACTGGAAGTACGTTGGAGCGAAAACCCGCAGGAGCAACAACGCAGATGGACTTTTGCAGCAGTCTCCTAGACTTTTCAGCAAGAATGCAACATACCTCGGCAGCATGCGGCATAGTGTTACAAGAGAATGATGCGGAGGGGAGATACATGCTGGCGATAACCATAGGCGGGCGTCGTCTCAAATTCATTTTGGTGCTTGGCTTGGCGATTTGCGCGCTAAATTTGATAACCTTACGGTATTTAGTAAATTATGCTGATCCTAATGATATCAATCTGGATGCCCTCAAGGACCGCCGCATTGCCATTGATCCGGGTCATGGCGGGATTGACGACGGCGCTTCAGGCAACGGCATCGTCGAAAAAAATGTTAACTTGGCGATTTCGCTAAAGCTGGCGGAAATTTTGCGGGGCCGTGGGGCGCAAGTAACCATGACCCGTGACAGCGATATCGATTTTTATACCAGGGGAAAGGGAGGCAAGCGTAATGACCTTGCCAAACGGGTGGATATCATTAATCAGTCGGGAGCGGAACTGTTCGTCAGTATTCATGTTAATTCCATTCGCGGCGGCAACATAGCCGGAGCACAAGTATTTTACGGCGGAGGTCGACCTGAGAGCAAGCTGTTGGCAGAAACGATGCAGCAGTATCTTAAAGAATTTCCGCCGGGCAATAAACGGCAAGCCAAGCAGGATATGGATATAATCGTGTTGAATGCAACAAATATTCCGGGGGTGCTGATCGAAACCGGTTTTTTAAGCAACAAGAATGAGGCGGGGCGCCTCGCCAGCGTCGATTATCAGCAAAAACTGGCAGAACAGATCGCTAAGGCGATAGCGTATCATCTTAACCAAAATGTAGCAAGATAACCTCGAAGGGAGTGGTCTTGTGAAAAAGTTAGTTGGCTGCGCTCTCTTGCCGCATCCGCCAATTATGGTACCTGAGGTGGGAGGAAGCGAGCTTGACAAGATAAAGGCGACGGTAGCGGCGGCTGAGCATGTGTCGGAGCTGCTGAAAGAAAACAACCCGCAGACCGTCGTGCTCATTACCCCGCATGGACCGGTCTTCGAGGATGCGGCCAGCATCAGCGTCCATCCCCGTTTGCGGGGCAGTTTGTCGGCGTTTGGCGCGCCGGATGTTGCGGTTGCCTTTGAAACCGACGGACTGCTTGTGCGCCACATTCTTAAAAAAGCTGACCGTCTGGGCATTCATGTGGTGGAATTGACAGACGAGCTAGCTAAGGCGTATCGGTTTTCCCTGCAGCTAGACCACGGAGCGGTAGTTCCCCTTTATTATCTCGCCCGCGCCGGTTTCAAGGGACAGCTTGTACATATATCGATGGGTATGCTTCCGTATGAGGAAATGTATACTTTCGGCAAAGCCGTACAGGCGGCAATCAGCACTGTGGACAAGCGGGTGGCGGTGATTGCGTCGGGCGATCTTTCCCATCGGCTAACGCCTGATGCACCTGCTGGCTATGATCCGCGGGGCGCCGAATTCGACCGTCGCGTAGTTGAGGCGGTACGGAACTTAGATGTCAAAGCCCTGCTGAACATGGACAGGGAACTAATTGAAGCGGCTGGCGAGTGCGGCTTGCGCAACATCTTTTTCCTCATGGGAGTAGTGGGCGGACTTGATGCGACTGCCGAGGTTTTGTCGTACGAGGGACCTTTTGGTGTGGGGTATGCAGTAGCCTGGTTTGATACACAAGGCGAAAAGAGGTAATGGTATGTCCGGACAGAAGAGTGAGCCGGCCCGGCTGGCCCGGCAAAGCCTGGAATATTATTTGCAGCATAAAAAAATTATGCCTGTGCCGCAAGGAACATCCCCTACATTATTGAACGGGAAGGCCGGCGTTTTTGTGTCTTTTAAAAAACAAGGGGAATTACGCGGCTGTATTGGCACCTTTGCGCCCACCCAGCCGAGTATTGCCGCTGAAATCATCCGCAATGCGGTCAGCGCGGGTACCGAGGATCCGCGCTTTTGGCCGATAGAGGCCGATGAATTGGAGCATCTCGATATATCGGTAGATATTCTGGCAGAGCCGGAACGCGTGGATAGTCTAAATGAGCTTGATCCGAAAGTGTATGGCGTCATTGTCCGCCGGGGACGGCGGTCGGGACTTCTCTTGCCTGATCTGGAAGGCGTGGATACTGTCGAGGAACAGGTGAGTATTGCCATGCAGAAAGCCGGAATCTCACCGCAGGAAGAGATTGAGCTATACCGGTTTCGCGTCACCCGGTACCAGTAGGTGATTTAAATGCGGGAAGCAAAATTTTATAAACCCCATGCGCAAGGCATACTATGCGAACTTTGTCCGCAGCATTGCGTTATCAGTGCAGGCAGGACGGGTTACTGCCGGGTTCGCCGCAATTTGGGTGGCGTATTATATACTGAAAACTACGCCGCGTGTACAGGTTATGCGCTTGATCCAATTGAAAAAAAGCCATTGTACCACTTTTATCCCGGTAAGATGATTTTTTCTATCGGTACATGGGGGTGCAATTTTTCTTGCCAATTTTGCCAGAACTGGGAAATTGCCCAAGCATCGCCGGCAACGCAGGAAATTTCTCCGGAGCAGGCTGTGGCGATGGCAAAACGGGCCGGTCCTGGCAATATCGGCATTGCCTATACGTACTCCGAGCCCGGCGTATGGTATGAATACATTTTCGATACTGCAGAATTAGCCCATGAACATGGGCTTAAAAATGTCCTTGTCACAAACGGGTACATCAATCGGGAACCACTTGCAGCGCTGCTGCCGGTTGTCGCCGCCATGAATATTGATGTTAAAGCGTTTAATAACGATTTTTACCGCAAGGTATGCGGCGGCAGGCTCGAAAGCGTCAAGGCCACCGTGGAGTTCGCGGCAAGCCGCTGCCATGTGGAAATTACGACACTTATCATACCCGGACTCAATGACAGTGAGCACGAGATTCGGGAATTGGCGCGATGGCTGGGAGGGCTGGATGCTGACATCCCGCTGCATTTTTCACGTTACTTCCCACGGTATAAACTTGAGGTTCCGCCTACACCGGCGGCGACGCTGGAACGGGCACGCACAATTGCCCGCGAGTATCTCAATTATGTATATGTCGGTAATATGGCAGGCGACGGCATGAACACATACTGCCCCGCCTGCGGGATGCTGCTGATCGAACGTTTGCGCGGCGCAAGCGCTTTGACAGATAAGCAATGTCCTAAATGCGGGCAACCGATTTACATTGCGGGAGAGATTGCGTTTTGAGGGCCTCTTGCCGGGGCTCTTTTCTTTTATAAAAAAAGTTTTGCATTATTATTCATATTTATTGTATAATTATTTAAAAGGGGGCGTGATGTATGAAAGTCAGTATTTTGGGGGCGACCGGATATACGGGCGCTGAATTGCTCCGGCTGTTAGCCGGACATCCGCAAGCTGAAGTTATGCATATTACATCAGAAAGCCAGACAGGCGTGCCTATAGCCAAAGTGTATCCTCATCTTGGCGGCTATTATACGCAAACGCTCGGCAGCATGCAGGATTTGCCGGCGATTGCCGCCGACAGCGACGTGATCTTTATTGGGCTGCCGCATGGCCACGCGATGGCGGCTGGACAGACGATCTTAAATCATGGCGCGAAGATTATCGATCTTGGCGCCGACTATCGCTTTAAGAATACCGCTGTATATGAAAAATGGTATAAGCTTGAACATGTGCATAAAGACGCTGCGGCTGTCTACGGGCTTACTGAGCTATACAGGGAACAAATCAAGGGCGCGACGATTGTCGCTAACCCGGGGTGCTATACAACGGCCAGTATTTTAGCGCTGACACCACTGGTTAAAAATGAATTGATTGATAACAGCACCATCATTGTCGATGCCAAGTCCGGCGTTTCCGGTGCGGGCCGGGGGCTTAGCCTCACCAGTCACTTTTCGGAAACAACGGAAAACTTCCAGGCCTATGGCGTGGCAGGCCATCGGCACACGCCCGAAATCGAACAGGCGCTGTCCGAGGCGGCCAGCAGCGAAGTGATGATTAATTTTACACCCCATCTGGTGCCTATGGGACGCGGCATTCTTGCCACCTGCTACGCTAGGCTGAAACCCGGCGTGTCGCCGGAACAGGTTGACGCAGCCTTCTACAGCATGTATGCTCAAGAATACTTTATTCGTCTGGCCGGACGCGGCGGGTACCCGGCGACTAAAAATACGCGGGGTTCGAACTTCTGCGATATTGGCTGGCATATTGATGTCCGCACCGGCCGTGTAATTGTGCTTTCGGCCATTGACAATCTGGTTAAAGGCGCTGCCGGGCAAGCGGTACAAAACTTGAACGTGATGTTCGGACTGGACGAGAAAACGGGGTTAACGCAAGCGCCCCTCTACCCTTAAACGGAGGTATTGTATGCATGAAAGCAATTGACGGCGGGATCACCGCACCGCAACGGTTTAAAGCTGCCGGAGTAAAGGCCGGCATTAAAAAGAGCGGCAAAGAAGACGTAGCGATAATTTACAGCGAAATACCGGCGGCGGTCGCAGCCGTATTCACTACCAATGCCATGGCTGCCGCACCCGTGCATGTTTCCCGCGAAGTAGCCGGTCGGGGACTGGCCAGGGCAGTTGTTGTCAATTCAGGCTGTGCCAATGCCTGCACCGGCGAACAAGGTATGACCGATGCCAGGGCCATGGTAAAGATTGCGGCAGACGCGCTGGGAGTTGCCGAACAGGAAGTCCTGGTGGCATCGACCGGCATTATTGGCGTCACCCTGCCGATGGCTAAAGTAGCGGCGGGAATTCAGCGTGCGGCATCTATGCTGTCGGTAGAGGGATATGAAGGCGCGATGCAGGCGATTATGACTACCGATACGTTTCCTAAAAGCTGCGCGTATGAATTTCCTCTTGGCGGCACAGTCGCGCGTATTGCCGGCATAGCCAAAGGGGCCGGCATGATCCACCCCAATATGGCGACAATGCTCTGCTTTATCACTACCGACGCCGCCATTGCCCCGGCAGCGCTGAAGCAGGCGCTGCATGACGCGGTTAACCTATCTTTTAATATGATTTCAGTCGATGGCGATACCAGCACGAATGATATGACGGCAATACTGGCAAACGGAGCGGCCGGCAACGCGCTGATCGACAGTACCAGTCACCCTGATTATCCGGCGTTCTTTGCCGCGCTCAAAACGGTCGCTGTTTACTTAGCCCAGCAGGTAGTGCGCGACGGCGAAGGCGCAACCAAGTTTTTAGCAATAACGGTAAAAGGCGCACCTGACTTTGCTAGTGCCAAGCAAGCGGCTATGGCTGTCGCCAAATCACCGTTGGTGAAAACTGCCTTTTTCGGGCAGGACCCTAACTGGGGCCGCATCTTGTGCGCAGTAGGCTATTCAGGCGCTGTGGTTGATCCACGGAAGATTTCACTGACGATCGGGGATGTGGGAATTGTCAAAGCCGGTCTCGGCAGTTGTTACGATGAACAGGCGCTGCGCAGGATTATGGCTGAACGCGACATCGCCGTAACCGTCGACATGGGCATCGGCGCGGCGGAAGCGACTGTCTGGACTTGTGATTTTTCCTACGAGTATGTAAAAATTAACGGCGAATATCACACATAAGGAGTGGATAACAATCCCATGATCAACTCTGTAGAAAAAGCCGATGTGTTAATCGAAGCTCTGCCCTACATGCAGAAGTTTGCGGGCAAAACCATTGTAATCAAATACGGCGGTAACGCTATGATCAATGATGAACTCAAGCGCAATGTCATCAAGGACATTATCCTGATGCAGTGCGTGGGCATGCGCCCGGTGGTCGTGCATGGCGGCGGGCCGGAGATTACCGAAATGCTCAGGCAAATGGGCAAAAAATCAGAATTTGTCAGCGGGCTGCGGGTAACCGATGCAGAAACGGTAAGTGTAGCCGAGATGGTGCTTGTCGGCAAAACCAACACCGCGATCGTGAACCTGCTCAATCAGCATGGCGCACGGGCTGTCGGCCTTAACGGCAAAGACGCCGACCTTATTGTCGCGGCCAAGCATCTGGCCAAAGTATTCGAAAATGGCCAAACCCGGGAAGTAGATATCGGCTATGTCGGCGACGTTACCAAAATTAATTCCAACATTCTCCGCGTTTTGCTGGATAACAATTATATCCCGGTCATTGCGCCGATAGGCGTAGGACTTAAGGGCGAGACTTATAATATTAACGCTGACTATGTAGCAGGCGAGATTGCCGCGGCGATGGGCGCGGAGAAGCTGCTGCTAATCACCGACGTGGAAGGCATTTACCGCGACTATCAAGACAAAAGCACCTTCATTTCAACGCTGTCCGTATACGAAGCCGAGCAAATGATCCGAGAAAAGCAAATTGACGGCGGGATGATTCCTAAAGTTGAAGCATGCCTCAGGGCGCTGGCGGGAGGAGCGGCAAAAACCCACATTATCGACGGGCGGGTGCCGCATTCGCTGCTGATCGAAGTGTTTACCGACAAAGGAATTGGCACTGAGGTTGTCAGACCGATGAGGAGGGACTGAAAATGACGAAAGATCAGGTGATTGCCCGGGATGCGCAATATTACATGCCGGTTTTCGCCCGGTATAAGGTCGTGCTGTCGCATGGTGCAGGGCCCTATGTATATGACGTTGACGGCAAGCGCTATCTCGATTTTCTCGCCGGCATCGCCGTGAATATTTTAGGGCATGCGCACCCGAAGCTGGTAGCAGCGGTAAGCGCCCAGGCCGGCAAACTGATCCACTGCTCCAATCTGTACTACACCGCCGAACAGGCTCAACTTGCCCAAACCCTGGCGGAAGTCAGCGGCTTGGGCAAAGTATTTGTCGCCAATTCCGGCGCCGAAGCCAATGAAGGCGCGATCAAACTCGCGCGCAAATACGGGAAAACAATCCACCCGGAAAAAATTGAGATTATCACGGCTGAGCATTCCTTCCACGGCCGCACGCTGGCGACGCTGACAGCTACCGCTCAGCCGAAATATCAGCATGGCTATGAACCGCTGCCGGGCGGCTTCCGCTATGTTGAATACAACAATATTGACGCACTTGAGGCCATGATGTCGGAAAAAACCTGCGCCGTCATGCTGGAGCCCATCCAGGGCGAAGGCGGCGTAAACATACCGGCTGACGATTATTTGCACAAAGTCCGGCAGTTGTGCGATAAATATGGCGCGCTGCTTATTTTAGACGAAATTCAAAGCGGTATGGGGCGTACCGGGAAGATGTTCGCCTTCCAGCATGGCAATGTCAAACCGGATATTGTTACTGTTGCCAAAGGCCTTGGCGGCGGCGTGCCTATCGGTGCATTCATGGCGACAGATCAAGTGGCTAAAGTCTTCAGTCCTGGCGACCATGGCACAACTTTTGGCGGCAATCCGCTGGCCTGCGCGGCTGCAAACACCGTGCTCTCAGTGCTCGCCGCAGAAAATCTGCCGGCGAACGCCGAGGCTGTGGGCAGCTATATGGTTAACGGACTCAACGCGCTCAAAGCCAAATATCCGGCGCTTATCAGCGAAGTGCGCGGCAAGGGCTTGATGATCGGCGTTAAACTGACCAAGCCGGGGCGGGAGATTGTCGACAGCTGCCTGGCCGCCGGCGCGCTCATCAACTGCACAAATACCGATGTGCTGCGTTTTGTGCCGCCGCTTAATATTACAAACCAACACGCAGACGAAATGCTGGCCATTCTTGACAGAGTCTTGGCCGAGACAGAATAGCGTTGTATAATTATAAAATATGGGGGATTTACCATGGGACTGAAGGGAAAGGATTTGTTGTCGATCCATGATCTTTCCATTGCCGAAGTGGAAGAAATTATGGATATGACTAAGATGCTCAAAGCCAAACAGCAGCGAGGGGAAAAACATCACCTGCTAAAAGGGAAGACTTTGGGCATGATATTTCAAAAATCGTCGACCAGGACACGGGTTTCTTTTGAGGTGGCCATGTGGCAACTGGGCGGCATGGGGCTTTTCTTAAGCTCGAATGACCTTCAGATCGGCCGCGGCGAACCCGTTAAGGACACGGCCCGTGTGCTGTCGCGGTACGTGGACGGCATCATGATCCGTACCTTTTCCCATCAAGGCGTGGAGGAACTGGCCCGGTACGCTTCTGTGCCGGTCATCAACGGTCTCACTGATTTGATGCATCCTTGTCAGGCGCTGACCGATATTTATACCGTTCTTGAGTTCAAAGGGGATCTTAAAGGGCGCAAGCTGGCCTATATCGGCGACGGCAACAATATGGCCCATTCGCTCATGCATGCCTGTGCTAAGGTGGGTATGCATATTGCCGTGGCCACGCCCGAGGGATATGCACCGAACTCCAAAATCGTCGCCGAAGCGCGCGCTGACGGACTATTGACCGGGAGTACCATTTCCCTGGTGGTAGACCCCTTTGAGGCCGCCAAGGATGCCGATGTCCTGTATACCGACGTATGGTCGAGCATGGGGCAGGAAGCGGAGCAGATGATGCGCAGCCGTATTTTTATTGATTACCAGATCAATCATGAACTGCTGTCGGTTGCAAAGCCTGACGCCATCGTCATGCATTGTCTGCCCGCCCACCGCGGTGAGGAAATAACGGACGAAGCCATCGAAGGCCCGCAGTCAGTCGTATTTGACCAGGCGGAAAACCGGCTGCACGTTCAAAAAGCAATATTAGCGCTGTTAATGGCTAAATAAGGGAGGCAATTGGTTATGGGTGACATTAAGAAGGTAGTTTTGGCGTATTCGGGAGGACTGGATACTTCGGTCATTATCCCGTGGCTCAAGGAGAATTTCGGCTGCGAGGTTATCGCCATGTGCGCCGACGTCGGGCAGGGAGACGAACTGGCTCCGGTTCGCGAAAAAGCGTTGAAATCGGGAGCGAGCAAAGTTTATATCGAAGACCTAAAGCAAGAGTTTGTGGAAGGCTACATCTGGCCGACGCTTAAAGCCGGCGCTGTCTACGAAGGCAAGTATCTCCTGGGAACTTCGTTCGCCCGGCCGATCATTGCCAAAGCACTGGTGGAAGTAGCACTGAAGGAAGGCGCTGACGCCATCGCGCACGGTGCTACCGGCAAAGGCAACGACCAGGTACGGTTTGAACTGACTGTCAAGGCACTGGCGCCCCATCTCAAAATCATTGCTCCCTGGCGACTGTGGGATATCCGTTCGCGCGAAGACGCCATCGATTATGCGGAGAAACACAATATTCCCGTGCCGGTAACCAAAAAACGTCCTTACAGCATGGACCGCAATATCTGGCATCTCAGCCATGAAGGGGCTGACTTGGAAGATCCCTGGAACGAACCGAAAGAAGACGTGTATATGGTTACCTTGCCGCCGGAAAAGGCGCCTGATAAACCTACCTATGTCGAAATCGACTTTGAAAAAGGCATTCCGGTCGCTGTCGACGGTGAAAAGCTGGGAGCCGTGGAACTTTTAGAGAAGCTGAATGCGTTAGGCGCAGCCAACGGCGTTGGCATTGCTGACATCACCGAAAACCGTCTTGTCGGCATGAAATCGAGAGGCATTTATGAAACACCGGGCGGTGCCATATTGTATTATGCTCACCGTGAACTCGAATATCTCTGCCTGGACCGCGCCACTGCCCACTATAAAGAACAAGTGGCCATCCGCTATGCCGAGCTGGTGTATGACGGCATGTGGTATTCGCCGCTGAAGGAGGCGCTGGATGCCTTTGTTGACGCTACGCAGCAGACGGTGACGGGCACGGTGCGCCTTAAGCTATACAAGGGCAATATTATGAGCGCCGGCGCCAAGTCGCCGTATTCCCTCTACCACGAAGGCTTTGTTACCTTTGGGCGGGATGAAGTATACAATCAAAAAGACGCCGAGGGATTTATCAATCTGTTCGGACTCCCCCTCAAGATCCGCGCTTTAATGCAGAGTGAGGCGAAGAAAAAATGACCAAACTTTGGGGTGGACGGTTCGCCAAAGGAACCGATATCATGGTGGAGGAGTTTACCTCCTCCATTTCTTTTGACCAGCGCATGTACCGTGAGGATATTGCCGGCAGCATCGCGCATGCCAGGATGTTGGCCAAATGCGGCATCATTGCGGCGGAAGAAGCGGATGCCATCATAAAGGGACTGGAAGATATCCTGCGTGATATAGAAGCGGGAAATTTCAGCTTTGAGATATCCCTTGAGGATATCCATATGAATATTGAAAAACGCCTCACCGAGCGGATTGGTCCGGTTGGCGGCAAGCTGCATACCGCCCGCAGCCGGAATGACCAAGTAGCATTGGATACCCATATGTATCTGAAACGGGAAATTGCGGCCATCGGCCGTTTGCTCAGCGGTCTGCAGGAAGCAATATTGACTGTCGCGGCCAAACATTGCGACGTGATTATGCCGGGATATAC
>JAOACF010000180.1:2643-2888 GCA_026417995.1 Negativicutes bacterium | reverse complement strand
GTATAAAAGACGAAAATCCGTATCTTGCTTGAAGTGAAACAATAGACCGGCAATAGCGCAAACCAGCATATAAGCGCCGTTTGCGAGATAAAAAAGATATGGATATGTCTGCTCCAGCGAGACGATTTTGAACATCAATCCGCCGGCAGCGTAAAAGAGCGCAAACAGTATTATCAGCTTGGCCGTATAAGGATTAGCTGGCGAAAAATGTTCATCATCCTGTGTATATGAAACTGCAAGCTGCT
>JAOACF010000180.1:0-2633 GCA_026417995.1 Negativicutes bacterium | reverse complement strand
AAGCTGCTTTTTTAGCAAAAGATAAGACACGGCCGGCATCAGCGCCCCTGCGCTCATACCCATAAAATAGGGAACGGTTGCCGTCAAAATCGTACCAATACCGGCAATAATAACCGCGCCGGCAATTACCGCCGCCGTATCTCCCACATTCATCCGGGAAAAACTCTCCAGCCAGCTCCCCCCTAAAACCGAAGCACTCAGGCCGGATACGGAAACTAAAATCAGATTGAGCCAAATAGCGCGCGACTGAATGAAGTAAGGCAGCAAGGCCAGCAACAGCGGGCATAGCAACATCATCCCTGCACTTACGGCAAGCAGCATCCCCCTGTCCGGCAAAGAGCGGGGATGCAGCTTTGCGCCCAAGTACAGCAGACCTACCGCGTTAAAGAGCATGAACAACAGAAACATACTGCCGGCTTCAATTTGCCACCGTTCCGCCGTAGGCGCAAGCAGCGGCCCTTCCAAAAACAGCGCCCAAAGCCAACCCGTCCAAAAACCAAAGCCCAGCATGCGTGTTATCATAAGCGCCTCACACCTAACTAAATTTGGTTAGTATTTAGGCAGTCCGATAAATATCTTCTTTTTTTATCGCCATTCACCTTTTTCCCAGCAAGGTATAATATTAAATTCGCAAATATTATAAATTCCGGCGGCCAGCATTCAAAGTCGTGGGAATTGTTGTTAGGCACAAATTCCGATAATTGACAGGATTGCATGTCAGCAATAATATTAAGATAATTCAGTTTGTTCGCGAAACAACTTTTTTAACACTTAAAAGCAAGTGCTAAAAGCGGGAGTGAGAAGATGAACGCAATTGACAGGCTGCTCGACCCCATCCCCATCCCCAAAATGATCCGGGTCCGCCAGAAGTTTGACCGGCCCCAGCTCGCCGATGTCGCCGGCGAACTACAAAGCAAGCTCCGGGCCAAAGGAATATTGGCAGCAATCAAGCCCGGTCAGAAAGTGGCCATTACGATTGGCAGCCGCGGGATTTCCAATATGCCGCTCCTGATTAAAACCCTGGTCGAAGAGATAAAGCGCTGCGGCGGTGAACCATTTATGATTCCGGCCATGGGCAGCCATGGCGGCGCCACGTCAGTCGGCCAGCGTGAAATGATCATTGGCCTCGGTTATAGCGAGGAATATATCGGCGCACAGATATGTTCAGATATTGAGCCTGTCCCGATTGGCGTATCGGCTAACGGCCTGCCGGTCTTTTTTGACAAACATGCCTGGGAAGCTGATTGGACGATTGTCGCCAACCGCATTAAGCCGCACACTTCTTTCCGGGGGCCAATTGAAAGCGGCCTGCAAAAAATGATCGCCATTGGCCTCGGCAAACAAAAAGGCGCCGCTATTTGCCATGAACTTGGTTTTGACAAAATGGCCGAAAATATTCCGGCGATGGCGCGGGTTTCACTGGCAAAAGCCAATATCTTATGCGGCATCGGCGTTTTGGAAAACGCTTTTCATGAGACCTGCCGGCTTGAGGTGCTGACTAATCCGGAGATCGCCGCCCTGGAGCCGTCTTTGCTTGCGGCGGCTAAACGCCTTGCTCCCCGCATCCACTTTGACCGGTTGGACGCGGTGGTTATTGATGAAATCGGCAAAAACATCAGCGGCACCGGGTTCGATACCAACGTCATCGGCCGGTATCACACGCCCTGCATCAGCGGTGGGCCGAGCGTGAAACAACTGGCAGTGCTTGACATAACCGACGCTTCACACGGCAACGCCAACGGACTCGGTATCGCCGACTATACTACCAGGCGCGCCTATGAAAAAATTTCGTTTGCCCATACCTACCCTAATGCGCTGACATCCACTGTGCCTTTAAGTGTTAAGATTCCTATGGTATTGAAAAATGACAAGCAGGCCATCCAAGCTTGCATCAAAACATGCAACCGTCTGGACAAAGAGAACGCAACCATAGTCAGATTGCGGAACACCAATGATCTCAAAGAGCTTGAGGTCTCAATGGGTCTATACGCTTATGTGCAAGCACACCCTTATCTGGAAATTGTCAGCGACGCATATGATCTAGCGTTTAACAGCCAAGGCAATCTGTTTTAGCCGCGCAATAACCCTACGACAGCCGAATCTGGCCCATCGTAGGGTTTCTTTTCCCTTAGCGAATAAACGTGGCTATGTCCTCAACCCGTTTTCGTGCTGGCGCCGGCGGCGTCTCGTCGGGATAACCAACCGGTATCAGGGCGACAAAATCTTCGTTTTCTCCTACCCCGATTATTTTCTCGACTTCTGTCTTTGCCTGAGTGGGACCGGCCATCCATACCGCCCCCAAACCGAGGGTATGAAAAGCAAGCAGCAAATGATCGACAAACGCGCCGACAGTCTGAATTCGGGAGGCGGCAATTTGTCGGTTCTTATTAATTTCGGCCACGCGCGGCTGATCCAAATTATCAGCCTGCAGCTTATCGGCTATCGATTGATAAATACTGGCTGTTACCGCGATCAGCGCCGGCGCGTGGATAAAAAAGCCGGAATTTTTTTGCCAGCGCTCTACTGTGTAGCGATCACGTTCATCGCGGCAAAGCGACGCCAGGTAATCGGTAACTTCCTGGACGGCCTGGCCGATTTCAGCAATTTTAGCCTGATTGGTAATCACATAGCAA
>JAOACF010000179.1 GCA_026417995.1 Negativicutes bacterium | reverse complement strand
ATTCCGCGATGCGCTCATCCAAACGGCGATATTCTTCCAGTAAAAGTTCCTTTCTAGCCTCTTTTGTACCTGGTCCCTGCTGATAAAGCTGAACATATTCAATGAGAGTTTCTACCGGGATACCCGCTTTGCGCATACAATGAATAAATTCAATCCAGCCACAGCTGTAGTCGTCATATTCACGAATCCCATTTGGTTTGCGTTTAACCGGCGGAATAAGGCCGATTCTTTCGTAATATCGTAGTGTATCCTGCGTCAAGCCGTATTTTTCACTTACTTCTGAAATTAACATCTGCTTCACTCCTTTTGTCGTTCCCTTACTCTTCAATACCGTTCCGGTTAAGCAAAGCTCTTTTCATCAATTTTCTCTATGCAAGTTAGTTGATGACATACCCTGCAAAGCCTCTCTACAAAAAGTCTAGCATTTGGAGTTAACACTAGGTCAAGTGCTATTTTGTGGAAAGCACGACAAAAACACCTTTACATTACTTATCAGTAAATTTTTTTATAAAACCTATTGACCTGGTGTTAACACCAAGTTGTATCTTTAAATGCAGAAATTAATTAAATGTTGAAAGGGGTTTAAGAATGAAAAAAAAGTCTTTTATTACCCGTAGCCTCCAAATGTTCACAGCGTTAATACTTGGCTTGGTTTTTTCCACACCCGGCATTGGTGTCGCATCCGCGGCGGACATGTCCAATGGCGCAAACAATTTCTACAAAAGTGACAAGGTAACCATGCAGAAGGTTACGTTTAAAAATCAGTACAATATGAAGGTTGTAGGGAACCTTTTTATTCCCAAAGGCTTGAATCAGAACGCCAAAAATCCCGCGATCATTGTCGGGCATCCGATGGGCGCGGTAAAAGAACAGAGCGCCAATTTATATGCCACGAAAATGGCTGAGCAGGGATTTGTCACTTTGGCCATTGATTTGTCTTTCTGGGGAGAGAGCGAGGGGCAGCCTCGCAATGCTGTTTCGCCGGATATCTATGCCGAAGATTTTAGCGCTGCGGTGGATTTTTTAGGCACCCGGCCTTTTGTTGACAGGGAACGGATTGGTGTTATCGGGATTTGCGGCAGCGGGAGCTTTGCCATCAGCGCAGCCAAGATCGACCCGCGCCTGAAAGCCATTGCAACAATCAGCATGTATGATATGGGCACTGCCGCCCGTAGCGGACTTAAGCACTCGCAGACTGTCGAGCAGCGGAAGCAAATCATCGCAGAAGCAGCAGAACAACGCTACATAGAATTTACTGGTGGTGAAACCAAGTACACCAGCGGAACAACGCATGAACTGAACGAAAATACTGACCCTATTCAGCGTGAGTTTTATGACTTCTATCGCACCCCGCGAGGCGAATTCACTCCCAAGGGCTCGTCCCCTGCACTCACGACACACCCGACGCTGACCAGTATCGTCAAGTTTATGAACTTCTACCCGTTCAATGACATAGAGACAATTTCTCCTCGTCCCTTGCTTTTCATCACAGGTGAGCACGCTCATTCCAGAGAGTTCAGCGAAGACGCCTACAGGCTGGCAGCCGAACCGAAGGAACTCTACATTGTTCCGGGCGCAGGCCATGTGGATCTGTACGACCGGGTAAATCTTATCCCCTTTGACAAGCTCACATCCTTCTTTGCCAAGTATCTGAAATAAGGATTGTGTTGAAGCTCATAGATTTTCACCCGACATGTTGAAATAACAGCAAAAGCCGGTCAAGATGACAAAAATTCATCCCGACCGGCTTATTTTCTGTTTATAACGCACCTTTGACTTCAAGAAACTCTTTACATATCCTCCTCACGATTTTCGCTTGTTTTTCGTTAATAATCAGATTGCCGTTATCTTTATCATAGCCTAAAAACTTGGTGTGGTTAATATGCAGCTTGCCTTGTTCAAAGCGGCGGCGGATGCCCCAGGTCGAGTTTTCCGAGATTGAGCGCGACTCGTCTTGCCTCCCCTGGCAAATAGCGCTCGTCAGGAAACACATACAACATATAGGTTTTTTCTCGATTTTCTTCCCATATATTGTGTTTTCCGTAGTGAAATACCCCACTCCACGTTTTTCGTCTTTAAAACTTACTCAATAATCTTCGTTTTTAAAGTCATTTTGCTCAGTAATAAAGTGAAATACTGACACGCATTTTGTCCCACCAGTCTTCTTCTGACTTTAGTCACCAATCAATTTCCTCCGGATATTCTATCCCCTTAAGCCGAATCTCACCAGCCGGACGGCCGAATTCTCTGGCTCCCTCTAATACAACGCTTTCAATTTCACGATATTCCTTGTCATGTTCATTTAAGCGTTTGGCCATAGTCGGAATACTCTTTAACCGCTTTTCTTTATCCATATTAATAAATTTGATATTGAGAACATCGAGATACTGTGTAATATACCCGTCAGTCCAAGTATAATCATGATTTAAGAGATTCATCATACGGCTAAATGACGCCGGTGAAACCACCTCTTTGATGCATTTTGCAATTGCGGCTTGAAACAATCTTACCTTGGCAATAGATCCATCCCATATATTACGTTTGTCCAGCATCGCGTAATAATTATTCTTTGCTTGTTTTTCAGCATAAAGCCTTACAAAGTCGTTAAGAGCCATCGTGACAAACAGCAATTCCGGCCATAGCACATTGATTTTTAAATAAATGTTTTTATCATGAGCAATAATTCCCATATTCCTCATTTTATCCTTATTCATACCATTATCAATAAACTCAACTTCCCGATCACCCATCAAGGCATGCCGTAAATCGTAGCAAACGCCTAAAACTCTAATACGGGCCGCTTCATATCGCATATGTTCCTCTTCATTACCGACAACGGTATGCAGCGCCTCATACAGCGCGTCAAAATCCAGGCAATCACCATAAATAGCTACTCCGGCAT
>JAOACF010000178.1 GCA_026417995.1 Negativicutes bacterium | reverse complement strand
CTCAAAGACGGGAACGGCCAGTATATCTGGCAGCCATCCGTTGCAGCAGGTGAGCCGGATACCCTTTTCAGCCGGCCGGTAAAAACCTCAGCCTATGTTCCGGGCATCGCTGCAGGCGCCAAACCTCTTGCTTTCGGCGACTTTTCCTACTACTGGGTGGCGGACCGCCAGGGCCGGTCCTTCCAAAGGCTAAACGAGCTGTTTGCCGTAACCGGCCAAGTAGGCTTCAAGGCCACCCAGCGTGTCGACGGCAAGCTGATTCTTGCCGAAGCCGTCAAAGTGCTGCAAATGAAAGCGTAGGTGGCATTTATGAGTAACGTCAAAAACTATACAGAGCAAGGCGGGGAGAAAACCATAATTGGCGGCACGCTCGACATTGCCGGCGAAGGTAGGCTGACCTTTGCCGGCATTCAGTTTAAGCCAGCCGCGGCGCAGGCCGACACGACTGCTGCAAGCGTGGCCGAATTGGTGGCGGACTTTAACGCGCTTTTAGCCAAACTGAAAGCCGCCGGCCTCATGGAAAGCCATGGCTGAACCGCTGACCCTGACGGAAATAAAGGATTACCTGCGCATTGACGGTGAGAAGGAAGACACCCTTCTCACCGCCTTGCTTTCCGCGGCGATATCTCACTCAGAAAACTATCTGCAAGCGCCGCTGCCCAGTGAAGCGCCAACTCCCGTTAAACAAGCCTTGCTGATTTTAATCGGGCATTTTTATGAACAGCGCGCGGGCGAGGATATTCCCAATGTGGTGTATGTCCTTCTTTCCCCATATCGCGCGCATCTCTGGTAGGTGATGATATGAACCCAGGAGAACTGAACTGCCGCTGCATCTTGCTGAAGGAAACTCAGGTGCCGGACGATCAGGGCGGCTATGAAACGATTTATATGACGCGAGCTGCCGTTTGGGCCAAGCTTATGGCGTTGACCGCCAAGACGGTAGACCAATATGAGCAGCTAACACCAGAAATTTTACACCGCATCATTATACGCTATCGCCGCGATGTGGCGGTGTCGGACCGGATTCAATACGGTGGCCGTATCTTTGAGCAGATCGGGCCGCCTATTGATGTGGAAGAAAAGCATGCGTTTTTAAGACTGGAATGCCGGGAGGTGGTGGCCGATGCGGCCGGCAATTAGGGTAACCGGGATTGATCAATGCGTTTCCTTTGGCGATCTCATTTCTACCAATGTCAGTCAGGCGATTGAAAAAGAAACCGAGTTGGGGGCTAAGGAAATTCGAAAGCGCGAGCGCTCGCTGGCTCCGGTCAAAAGCGGTTTTCTTCGAAAAAGCATCGTGAACCGCAAAGGAAAGTACGGTATCTCTCGCATGGTCAGGGCTAAAGCGCCGCATGCGCCGCTGCAGGAATATGGCACTAAACGGGGCGTGAAGGGCAAGCATTTTGCCGAGCGGGCGCGCCGTGAGCTGATGCCGGGCATCCAAGAGAAGATCCGGACAGCGGTGCGAAATGAGGTGAGACGATGAAGCGATCTCCTGTGTCGCCGCTCAACAAGGCGCTCTTTGAACGTCTAAAAAGTCAGATGGCCACCCCGGTTTATGACTATGTGCCGGCTGGCAAAAAAGCGCCCTATGTGGTGCTGACCGACACAACGGCAGAGAGCTGGAGCACCAAAACGGTATGCGGCGCGGATGTCATGGCCACCCTCAAAGTCTACAGCGAGTACCAGGGAGACAAGGAAGTGGCGGAACTTTGCGACAGGGCAATTTCGGCTATACAAAGCGAGCCACTGATTTTAACCGACGAGTGGCAGGTCGGGCTTTCGAGCGTGGACAGCCATTCGGTGGAACGCCTGGAAACGCACCGCGAAGCTACGGTAACCTTCAAGTTTACGATTATTGATACCAAGGAGTGATGAAAGATGCCTTTAATTCCAAGCGATGGCGTGGACTTTCTGTTAAAAGTGAATACAGGGACAGCCGAAACTCCGGTCTGGACAGTGATTGGCGGCCAGCGGGGCGCGACCTTGAGTCTGACGGCGGAACAGATCGACGCGTCCAATAAGCAGTCGGGAGCCTGGAAAACCAGCGTACCCGGCATGATGTCCTGGAGCATTGACGCCGATGCGGTGATGCTGACCGACGCCTCCGGCCTGAGTATTGACGCGGGGAGGGCCAAACTGCTCAGCGTGTTTGCCAACCGCGAACTGGTGCATGTGCGGTATGTCCGCAAGGATGGATCGAAATTCCAAGGCTATGCGGCCATTACCGATTTGAGCGAAGAGTCCCCGCATGACGGCGTGGCGACATATAAAATTACCTTGGCCGGGGCGGGTGCGCCGGAAGAGGTAAGCGGAACCAAACAGGTGGAAACGGCTGAGGTTGCCGGCACCATTACGACGGCCGGCAATGCCATAGTTACGGTAACTGCCGCCGGGATGACCGGCTCGCCCAAGGCCATCAGCGTGGCCGTGGCGCTGGGTGATTCGGCGGCCGTGGTAGCGCAAAAAGCCCGTGAAGCACTGGCGGCGGATAGCGCGGTGGCCGCGAAATTCAGCGTGGGCGGCTATGGCACCAAGGTGGAGTTGACGGCGCTCATCGCCGCGGCCAATGATAGCACGCTCAACATTGCCATTGCCAACGGGACCTGCGCCGGCTTGACGGCGGCTCCGGTTTCGACCCACACTACTCCGGGCGTTGCGCCTGCAGCATAAAAACGGAGGAATGGACAAATGACCAAACCTGTATTTATTACCATCGGCGGCAAGGAGCGCCGCCTGCGTTACGATATTAACTCAGCCGCCGAAATGGAAGAGCTGATGGGAGGAAAATCGCTGCTCTATGTGATGGCTAACCCACAGCCGGCGGTGTTTTCGGCCATCCGCATTCTCCTTTGGGGCGGCCTCAAGCATGCGGAAAAAGGAATAACTCTGCAGCGGGTGGGGCTGATGATGCAGGAATACATGGAAGCCGGCGGCAGCTTCGGGGAACTGGCCGGCAAGATCGGCGAAGCCATCAAGGCCTCGAAGATCATGGGCGAGAGCCTGGCCGGTGAAGAAGAGGCTGAGGAGGAGACGGA
>JAOACF010000177.1 GCA_026417995.1 Negativicutes bacterium | reverse complement strand
CCCATAGCGTAACGGCGATGACAAAGGCAATTACTGCATTCTTTTCACCTTGCTTCCACGGACCCAGTTCTTCCCGCTTAGTCCTGATCAATTCCTCGGCGCCTTTGATATTTCGCACATCGGCGGGAAACATTCGCAGCAATACAATGTATACTAACGCAAAATAAAGCACCATAGCTGCAAATCCCCAGGTCATCCATTGAAAGAAGCTAACCTTAACCTTGGCCAGTTGTTCCAGAAAACCTATCATGATAATATTGGGAGGCGTGCCTACCGGGGTCAGCACCCCGCCAACCGAGGCGGCATAAGCAGCCATCAGCATAAGGCCGGTGGCATATTTATAAGTATTCAAGTCAATTTCCTTGCCTGCGGCTTTATGCATATCCCTAATCGCCAGTAAGAGACCAAAGGCGATCGGATACATCATGGCAGTAGTAGCCGTATTGCTGACCCATCCGGAACAGAAAGCGGTCACAATGCCTAGCGCCAGCAAAATCCTTGCCGGATCTGATCCTACCCATTTCATTGACAAAATACTGTAGGCAAAACGTTTGTCAAGACCATGGCTCATCATTGCCTGCGCTAGCATGAAGCTGCCCATGAAGAGAAATATAAGCGGATCGGCAAAAGGAGCAAACGCTGCCTTTGCCGATATAATCCCGGTTAGTACCGCAATGACCGGTCCCATTAAAGACGTTACCGGTATGGGGACCGGTTCGGTAATCCACCATGTCGCAACAAAAGTCATAATCGCCAGCAATGTATGCGCCGCCGGCTTAAGACCGGAAATTGGCGCAAGGTATACCAGCAAGCCAAGAACGGGTCCTAAAAAAAAGCCAACTGTTTTCCGCCGCAGCTCAAACCGTTCTTCGGCAAGAGTCAATTTTGCCTGTGCCGCTATTTGTTCTTGCGGAGCCTTTATAATTTCCATCCGTATCCTCCTCTCAACATTAAATGTTCCCATCAGAAACAATCAGATTTAAAAAAATTTACCCTGATTTCTCCCGCTTCTTTTCCTCTTTGCTCTCCGGTACTGCTGCCGGCACTTTCTTGTACGATTTCCACCAAAATCCCAAGCCTAAAACTCCTGCTGTTATTACGGCCGGCAGCAGCCAGTGCGGTACGACGCCGGTAATATACGGCCCACTTTTGGCGTCACGCACAATCATTTCCCCTGCAGTCCAGGCGATTAGTGCCGCGCCGGCGTAGACAATGACGGGGAAGCGCTGCATAATCATGACCAACAGTTGGCTGCCAAAGATAATCAGCGGTATACTCAGACCCAATCCCAAGAGCAAGAGCGTCCAGTCCCCTTTGGCAATGGCTGCTATCGCCAACGTATTATCCAGACTCATCACAATATCGGCGATGATAATGGTCTTTACCGCTTTCCATAAGGAATTGGACGTCTCAATCTCATCACAGTGGTCATCTTCCAACAGAAGTTTGGCGGCAATCCAAACCAGCAGCAAGCCGCCAAGACACTGTAAATAGGGCATCTGCAGCAGTATTACAGCTGCAGCGGTGAGCACCACGCGCAAACCGATTGCTCCGGCGCTTCCCCAAAGGATAGCCTGTTTCTGTTGCCTAGCAGGCAAGCAGCGGCTTGCCAGGGCGATGACTACGGCATTATCGCCGCTGAGCACGATATTGACCATCATGATGCCCGCCAACGCGATAACAAAATCCATACCGATTCACCCTCGCTTATACCGAATTGCTACGCTGAACGAGCCGCTGGCCGATCCATGCCCAGTCGCTAACAGCATCAATCGGATCGCTGCCGATCAATACTGAATTTGCCACTACGCTAAGGGGAACAACAGATGCTTCATCCGGGTTTTTCAATTTAGCCTCTACTGTTTTACGTTCACTGGCTACAAAGAACCGCGAGGATCGATTACCTTCACTTCCATTAGAAATCCTCCTTTCGTTTAAGATTTAAAACACCCGCAACACCACTAAAGTCATCCTTTTTCATCAGGTCGTTCACCGTAACACCAAGCACCCGTGACAGCCGCAACGCCAAATCAATCGACGGCTTTTTCCTGCCGGCAAGAATATTGGAGA
Source organism: Negativicutes bacterium (assembly GCA_026417995.1). Classification (GTDB taxonomy): domain Bacteria; phylum Bacillota; class Negativicutes; order Sporomusales; family JAOACF01; genus JAOACF01. Next base: position 1,092 of record JAOACF010000177.1, on the reverse strand, counting down.
TATGCGAACGCTGCACATTGACCAGTCTTGCCAGCTCGGTGATATTTAGGTCATGGCGCCTCATGAGTTCCCGCATCCAAGCCCCGCGCAATAGCACCACCTCTTCTAACGTATATTTCTTGCGGCCTATTTATGTTTCTGTCAGAAACATAAATAGGCCAAAAAATTTATCAACATACAATATTTATCCGCAGCACCGTCAGCAATATTCAAAATTATTTCTGCTGGAAACAATGGCTAAAATACATTATAATAATACTGACTAGGGGGGTACCTTTATGGATATTGGCGCGAAACTACGCTCGCTGCGCAAGCTGCGGGAAATGACAGTAGAAGAACTTTCCCGGCTCTCCGGCGTGTCGCGTTCGTATATAACCAATATTGAGAACGGCCGGAAAACACAGGTATCCGGCAAAATAATTACAAGTTTGGCATCTGCACTCGGCATCAATCCTGATTACTTTTTCATTCGGGAGGCGCAATTGCCGACAGACTGCCTGCCTAACCTTGGGCCGGAATTCATCGCTTTACTGTCCCACTCAGACAGTATGCCTTTTTTAAAACTTACCAAAAAGGCCATCGAAAATGGCGTTTCGGCGGAAACGGTTGAAGCGGTAGTGGATGTGATCATAAAAGCGCAGCAGCGAAAAAGCCCTTGACCCGGACTAGTTTGACCCTTGCGGTTTCTCAGGTATATTGACCGCAGCATCGGCATAAATATACTGATAACCGTCCCATAAGAATTCCACTTCGGTTGTTACCCTGGGATCATAGCCGTCATACATCGCTAACTCTCCTTTAGTGATGTGACGTCCTATGATATTGCAATATCCATGCCAACACCAAAAAGCTTATCACGCACGAATCCTTTAACGCCTTATTGCCGCAACTGTATGCAATTTTGCGCACAGTCCGCCTGCGATTTTAGGAACCGACCAGCTACCGTACACTTCTAACCATGCGCATTATTGCATACATCGACGCGCATAACCGACTATAATCAAAACAAACAGTAAAAAAGCAAGGCAACCACCCAGTGGTCCCTTGCTTTTGTTGCATCTATCGCCGCCGCAGTTTTCCGCAGTTCAATCT
>JAOACF010000176.1 GCA_026417995.1 Negativicutes bacterium | reverse complement strand
TGGAAGAATATCGTCGTTTGGATGAGCGCATCGCGGAATTACAGGCAATAAAAGAACGCTTGGCATGGAAAATTGAAAATTATGATCATCTTGAGGAATCGGTAGAAAGTATGGATAAAAATAAATAATTCTTCTAAATGAAAGGCCCCTAGAGCAAGGCATAACTTGCTTTAGGGGCCTTTGGCCTGTTAGATTTTCCGACCGAGCTGATAAGCCTGCTCGGGAAATTCAGAACGCTCGATCACAGGTCTGCTGCCGCAGCCCACGGCTAATACCGTGCCGATATCTTGCCAGCCAAGATATTTCATTAGCGTCTGGTAGTGATGGGTGAGCGATGACATTGTCCAATCCTTGGCATCATAGGCGGTTGCCATGAGGATAGCTTTTTTGCCGCTGCCGCATAATTTGGCATTGCTGGCGTAAAAACGGTCAACGACGGTTTTTAATTGAGCTGACATGCCCCAATAATAGAGCGGCGTGACGAATACCACGAGGTCGGCGGCAAGGAGCTGAGGCATCAGTTTTTTGTCAATAGCATCCTGATGCACGCAAGGGCCGTTCATGCCGCAACGGTCGCAGCCAAGACACGGATGGATGTCTTCAAAAGCCGCATTGAAGCGAAAAACCTCATGGCCAGCTTGTTGCGCTCCTTCGATGAATTTGTCGGCTAATAGCGCCGATGTCCCGTTTTTATGCGGGCTGCCGGTGATTACCGTAATTTTCATTTTGTTGCCCTCCTTAGCAGTCTTATCAGTTATCTGCGCGGTTGCTGATCCTGCCGACATATTCTGCAGTGCCAGACCGCAGCCACTCAGCAGGAGTGTTATAAATCCCGCGGCGGTTCCTTGGATGAAAACTCTTCTATTCATTACTGTCCACCTCGCTTAGGTTCAGCGACCGAAGAATGCATTGGCTTCGCGCATGCGTTTTAGTATTTCCACATGAAACGGACAGCGCGGCACACATGCGCCGCAGTACGTGCAGTCTCTGGCTGTCCGCCTCAGTTTTAAATAGTGGTCTTTGGCAAGTCCGTCGCCGGCTTGGGCCAGGTCAAGATATTTATTGACGGCGGCGATATCGATGCCGTAAGGACATGGCTGACAGTGATTGCAGTAAATGCAGACACCGTTCATGTCCTGATGTCGTGCACTGACTATAAAGGAATAGTCGCGCTCCGCCGGCGAGGCTTTGTAATAAGCGAGTACGCTGGTAAGATCGTCCATATTGCGCACGCCGGGCAGGCAGGAAACAACGGCCGGACGATCCAGCGCGTACTGGATGCACTGCGGTGCAGACATAGCGCGTCCGAACGGCGAGGAACTGTCACTTAACAGGCGGCCGCCGCCATAAACCTTCATGACGGTGATGGCCGCGCCGCGCTTTTCCGCCTCCTGATAGAGCTGCCGACGCTCTTCGGACAGCTTCAGCTTGCCGTCAACCGGAACAAAGTCATAGGCTGGGTTAAGGCTAAACATAAATATATCAATAACGCCAGTTTCGAGGAATCGGCGGGAGATATCCACCGAATGTGAAGAAAAGCCAAGATAACGGATGGTTCCGTCCTGCTTGAGCTTCTGGGCGTAGTCCAGGATGCCGCCAGACATCACCCTCGCAAAATCATTAGGCTGGTCGACATAATGGATGAGCCCGATATCGCTGTAATTGGTGTCGAAGCCTTTGAGCTGTTGTTCGAAGCCTTGCCGTACCTCTTTTAAGTCGCGTGTCCACGTGTAGGTCTGACGTGGATAAGTGACGCCGATATGCATTATCGTCAGCATCTTGTCGCGCCGCCTTTTTAGTGCACGGCCCATAGCTTCCGCCGGTCCAAAGTGCGACATGACGGTATCCATATGATTGACGCCTTGCTCTGAAGAAAAAGCGATAATTTTCTCGATCTGAGATGCAGACGACTCATGCAGTGCGCTGGCACCGAGGCCGATGGTGCTGAGTTTTGCTCCGCCACGCAGGGTTCGATATTCAACCGTACCGGCGAAATCAGGGGCGTTTTTGTCGGCAGAGGATGTATTGTCGGGGGTAACAGTTGACCAAGGTGATTTAAAACGGCAGCCGCCGAGTATGATACCTACAGCTCCGGCTCCCATGGCTTTGATAAAATCACGGCGTTTTATGATAATACCATACCTCCGTTTCTTTCCTGATAAATATACCGTATCACTTGAAGTCAACTCCAGGTCAAGCGTTTTTTTAAAAATTAAAACGCCGGAGATTATTGCCATGTCAGCGGCGCAGGCAAGTTATATAAAAATCTTAAAAAAGCCCCAAAAGGTTCTTGACTTGGAGTTAGGTCAAAGTGATAACCTGTGACCGTAGAATAAATCCCAAGCTTGTGAGGTGATATCAGTGAAAAGACTGTTGACGGTTTTTCTTACCCTGATGGGATTGGCTATTATGGCGGCAGGCTGCGGCACAGAGGCAGCGAAAAGCGCTGCCGGGGCCGAAAGCTCTGGCAGTGCACAAGCGGCTTCCAGTAAAGTTCAAACTATATCTTCTGATGCTGTAAGACCTTCCCGGATCACTAAAATAAGGTTGACATTTGCTGGCGGCGAAGCCGTTGCCGAACTGTACGACAATCCGACGAGCCGCGACCTGGTATCCATGCTGCCGTTGACACTAAATTTCAAGGACTTTAACGGCACGGAAAAGATCGCCTATCCGCCGCGCAAACTTTCTACGGAAAAGGCGCCGGAGGGGTTCGATCCGTCAGAGGGCGATTTGACCTTGTACGCTCCATGGGGCAATTTGGCGATCTTTTACCATGATTTTCGCTATTCCCAGGGACTGGTTTCGATTGGACATTTCACGTCCGGACTTGAGGCAATAGCAAAGATGAACGGCGAATTTGCCGTCAGGATTGAAGCTGTAAATGAATGAGAGGAGTTTTTTAGATGAGCAAAAAAATTTTGGTTGTGTATTATTCCCATTCTGGAAACACGCGTAAGCTGGCGAAGATGATCGAGCAGGAGACTGGCGGGACGCTCTGTGAGCTAGTGCCGGAAAAAGTCTATCCTGACGATTACAACACAGTCGTGGAACAGGCAAAAAAAGAAATCCAGGCAGGCTTCCGCCCGGCACTCAAGACCAAGGTCAAGGATCTCGCAGCTTATGATACGGTTTTTATCGGCACGCCCAACTGGTGGAGTACGATTGCACCGCCGGTTGCGG
>JAOACF010000175.1 GCA_026417995.1 Negativicutes bacterium | reverse complement strand
CTTTTAGACACGGTAGTTGATAACGTAAAAAAACTTAATGTCGGCGGTAAAGGCTACGGCTTTATGATTGATGGACACGGTGTAATTTTAGCACACCCTGATGAAAAGATGATCAATAGCAAGATGCCTGAACACCCGGAGCTGTCGGCGCTGGCAAAAGAAATGCTGGCTAAACCGCAGGGAATTTGCCAATATAAATTCAACGGCGTTGACAAAACCCTCTCCTATTATGAACTGCCGTTGACCGGCTGGCGCATCGCCCTGACAGTCACCAATGCCGAATTATTTGAAGTTTTAAATGGATTGTTATTTAAGTACATATTTGCCGCGCTTGCCATGTTTTTAGTATCAGCCCTGATCTCAGCGTGGTTTTCCGGCACTATCGCCCGGCCTATTTCACTGTTAACTGCCAATATGAAAAAAATGGCCGATGGAGACTTAACCGTTCAAAACAACATCACCGGCAGGGACGAAGTGGCGGTATTGTCGCGCATGACCAATCTAATGGCAGATAACTTAAAAACACTCGTTCAAAAAATTCAAGCCACAACACAAGAAGTGGTAGGAGCTGCTGACAAAATGCAAACTGCCTCCGCGGAGGCCGGCCATGTATCCGACCAAGTAGCGTCGACGATCAACGAACTGGCTAGAGGCGCCAGCGAGCAGTCGGAAGAAATTCAAAAAATATCGGATCTGCTCAGCGGTATTGTCCAAGCGGTCAATAATGTCAACCTTTCAATGGACAATTCTGTCCGGTTGGTAGATGAAGTACAAAAAGCAATTAGCCAAGGCTTTAATGCCGTAAACGAGCACAGAGAAATCAGCGACCAAAGCCTTACTGTCACCAAGGAAGTCGGACAAATGGTCAGAGTATTAGATGATAAATCTCAAGAAATAGGAAAAATCATTGAAGTTATCGGCGCAATTGCCAATCAGACCAATCTGCTGGCCCTCAATGCCGCCATTGAAGCGGCCAGAGCCGGCGAGGCCGGACGCGGCTTTGCGGTGGTAGCCGACGAAGTGCGAAAACTAGCCGAACAAACTACAACTTCCAGCCAACAGATCGCCGACATTATAAAAACAATCCAAGACAGCACCGAGCAGGCTGTTCGGTCTACCGAGGACGCCATCAGCATGGCCGACCGTCAACAGCATTCAATGATGGCTACTTTTGGTCATTTCCAAACCATCAAAAACCAAATCGAAAAAGTGCTGTCCGAGCTTGAGACAACCGACAAGCAGGCAAAAGAAATCTCCATTAATATCGATAAAGTAGCCGACAGCGCTCAAACTATTGCCGCTGCATCACAACAATCAGCCGCATCTACCGAGGAAGTCGCAGCTGCTACCGAAGAACAAGCTGCCGCAGTTGAAACCATAAACAATGAAGCCTCCCGGCTATTAAAACTGGCACATGAACTTGAACAAGAGACAATAACGTTTAAAGTTTAGAGTTACTCAAGGAACTTCCCGGTCACAAAGAAAGTCCCCCGAGCCTTGGCCAGCAGCCCCTCCTCGCCCCTAATCTCGCACTCGGCCACCATGGTCTTGCTGCCGTTGTGTATCACCCTGCCCGTTGCCCTTACCGTCTCACCGGGCTTGGCCGATTTGATAAAATTGATATTCATGTCCAAAGTAACCATACGCTTGTTTAAAGTGGCACACGACACCCCCATGGCAGTGTCGGCCAGCGAAGCTATCGCCCCGCCGTGCGCCATGCTGAAAAGGTTGGTATGCTTGTCTTCCCGAACGGGCATGCTAAACTCCACCATTCCCTCAGCCAAATCCTCAATAGTCATTTCCAACAAACACACGAATGGATTGTGCTTGTATATTTTCAGCAAGTGTTGTTTGAGTTCGGCAAAGCCATGCTCCATAAAAATTCCTCCATCCTTGCCGCCTAATTTGACGGGAAGCTTTTTCCCCATATAGTGGAAACGGCAGCTACATGATATAATCCTATTATAAACCTTTTAAAAATTTTATAAAGGGAGCGATGCTATGCAACACGTGCCTTGCGAAAAATATACCGTTATCGGTGCCCTGCTGAGCCAAGCGCTGGAATACAACCAAAAAATTCACCGCAGCATTCTTACCGCCAATGAAAAAGGCCGCATTACAGTCTATTTTTATCAAGATACCTATATTTTAGAATGCGACACCAACGGCGACCACCTGCCAAACGATTACTATTTTTTCAAAAGCGCCGAGGAACAAGATATCTACAACGTGCTTAAATCAATGTCGGAATTCATCGGCAGCCTAAGCGCTGAAGAAATTCAAAACCTAACAGCGCAAACCATGCAATTTTTGAAAAACGATTTCAGCATAGCGTAAAATCAAACGGGGACGAACAGCCGATCTTGGTATCGAGAGTCGTCCCCGCTTATTTTCAGTTATTTTAGGCCGCATACTTACAGACCCTCTTTTTGCGCCATAGCAATCCACTCATTGTAATTCACACTATCTACCAAGTAAACTCACCCCGGGTCTTATTTATAACTCCGGCAAATGTTGCCATATCGTCTTTATATCTCCGCCACTCGTCCGGTGTATAAACAACAACATCTAAATCAGTTTTACAATCTATTTCCAGCAAAATATCCCTGACGGCCTGACGCTTGTTATCCGTATCAAACACAACACAAATGTCAATATCGCTGCGTCTTGTCACACGTCCTTTGGCACGGGATCCGAACAAAATAACTTCTTGGGGATTGAATTTGCTGACCAGTTGTTCCTTTATATCCTCTATTTCCTGCCAGTAAAAGCGCATACCACGAGCCTCCTTCACTAACAACGCAATTCCAAAACGCTTACACCGGCCGGCGCATCAGCGTCCTGATTTTAACCTCGTGCTCACCGGCAATCTCAAACACAGATTTCAAGTCGTCGCTTATTTTGCGTTCAAGTTCGGATATATCTTGTTTAAGCTCGGTACGCACAGCGTCTATTTCATCAATGAGATGCATGCGCACTTCGGCCAAATCCTCCTTGGTCGCCGCCCGGGCGCTCAGCAATGTCAAGCTTTCTTCGGTGCGCCTAGCAAACTCTTTACTGGCCGTACTTACCTTTAAGCCACCCACCTCGGCACCCAAAACCTCAGTACCATGCAGAATACCCTTAACTATTTGATTAGTTTCGTCAAGCTGGCCTTCTACCCTGATCAGTCTGTCATCTATGCTGCTGACACGCTCTTCGACATTGGTTAGTCTAGTATCTATGCTGCTAACA
>JAOACF010000174.1 GCA_026417995.1 Negativicutes bacterium | reverse complement strand
CGGCGCGCGGAAGGGTCTTGCCGATACCGCGCTCAGGACGGCGGACTCCGGCTATCTCACCCGGCGTCTGGTTGACGTGGCTCAGGACGTCATCGTTCGCGAAGAAGACTGTGATATCGTCGGCATTAACCTGGTGAAAGAACGCGCCCGTATGGCCAATTCCAGCGCATCGGCTATCGGCTATCTGCGTGACACGCTGCTGGGCCGGGTAGTGGCTCAGGATGTGTGCGATCCGAAAACCGGCGAAGTACTGGTAGCGAAGGACACCTGCCTGGAAGATGCGGACCTTAGGATCATGGGCGAGCAGGGTGTGCCGGAAATCGTTCTGTACGGCATTTCCGGTGGCACGGAGGAAGATGTCGGCGCCTTTGCCGCGACAGAGACCATTGTGCTCGGCGAGCCGGAAGAAAAAATCCGCCAGGCAATCAAAGCCGCCATGCTGAGGGAAATGCTGGGCAAAAACACGGTCGAAGCGGTAAGAAACAGCGCAGGGGAAGTTTTGGTTCCCGCCGATACACCGCTTACCGAAGAAGCTATTGATGCTGTACTGGCGAGTGATGTCCGCGAAGTCAAGGTTCGCAATAACAATATTAAGGGTATTGAGGTTTCGGCCATTACCGACGGAGCCAGCGTTATCGAACCATTAAAAGACCGGATTATCGGTCGTACTGCTGCCGAAGATATAGTTGATCCGGCGACCGGTGAGACAATTGTCAAGCTCAATCAGATTATCGACGAGGATGCGGCGGAGCGTATCGCTTTAGTTCGCGACAAGGTGCTGATCCGTTCAGTGCTTAACTGCAGATCTCAGTACGGGGTTTGCATCAAGTGCTATGGCCGTAACCTCGCGACAGGCCATGCGGTTGATGTCGGCGAAGCGGTCGGTATCATTGCCGCTCAGTCGATCGGCGAACCGGGCACGCAGCTGACAATGCGCACCTTCCATACCGGCGGCGTCGCCGGCGATGATATCACACAAGGTCTGCCGCGCGTTGAAGAGCTGTTTGAGGCCCGCAAGCCGAAGCGCCCGGCGATTATCAGCGAGATTGACGGTCGGGTCGAGGTAAAAGAGACCAAAGGGATGCGCAAAATAACCATTATTCCTGAGGCGGGAGAAGAACGGGTTTATCAGATACCCTATGGTTCGCGCATAGTCGTCAAAGACGGTGCAACCGTCCAGGCGGGAGACCGGCTGACAGAAGGTTCGATCAATCCGCATGACATACTGCGCGTGCGCGGTCTGCGGGATACGCAGAAATACCTGGTGCATGAGGTACAAAAAGTATATAAATCTCAGGGCGTTGAGATTAACGACAAGCATATCGAAGTTATGGTCCGCCAGATGATGCACAAAGTTAAAGTAGAAGAGCAGGGAGACACCGATCTTCTGCCCGGCGAATACATCGACATCAACTCCTTTGAAGAGGAAAACGCGAGGGTGATTGAAGCCGGCGGCGAACCGGCCGTGGCCCGTCCGATCCTTCTGGGCATCACCAAAGCCTCGCTGGCGACCGATTCCTTCTTGTCAGCGGCGTCCTTCCAGGAAACTACGCGCGTGCTGACCGAAGCAGCCATTAAAGGCAAGGTTGACCCGCTCTTAGGTCTTAAGGAAAATGTGATCATCGGCAAACTGATACCGGCAGGCACCGGCATGAGTCGGTATCGCAATATTCGGGTACGTCGCCTGAACGACAGCGCTCAACCGCTGCAGTAAACTATTCCCCAGTTGGTTTTATCCGCACCAATCCGTGCCGTTAAGCAGGATTGGTGCGTATCCCTTTCGCTTATGACACTCACGGAACCGTGGTCATAAAAATAGCTTTAAATTCTGTAGTAGAAGTTTGTTGACAGTGCCATCATGGAATGATAAAATATTAGAGTGTGTTCACATGGCTTGATTGTTTGTGCCTACAAAAGGAGTGAATGGAAATGTCGCTAGAACACTTAAAAAATGCGAAAAAATCCATTGGCGCCAAGCAAACGGCCAAAACGATCGAAAAGGGAAAAGCGGCAATGGTATTCATTGCCAAGGATGCCGATGAGAGGGTTATCCACCCCATACGCACACAATGCGCCCAAAAAGGTGTGCTGCTTATCGAGGTTGCAACAATGGCCGAACTGGGCAAGGCATGCGGCATTGAAGTGGGGGCGGCCACGGCAGCAGTTTTGAAGTAATAAGCGAGGGACAAGTGTTAATCATTTTGCCCCTTGATTTATCAAGGGGTAAAATTTTTATATCATCAAAATTGGGGAAGGAGGTGTACCTATGCCGACTATTAGTCAGTTGGTCCGTAAAGGTAGAGAAGTTTTGGAGAAAAAGTCCACTGCGCCGGCTCTCAAAGAATCGCCGCAAAAGCGTGGTGTATGCACGAGAGTATACACAACTACTCCGAAGAAGCCGAACTCTGCGCTACGTAAAGTTGCGAGGGTCAGACTTACCAATGGCATTGAAGTAACCGCTTATATACCTGGTATTGGTCACAACCTGCAAGAGCACTCCGTTGTACTCATCCGGGGTGGCAGGGTTAAGGACCTGCCGGGCGTTCGCTACCACATCATTCGCGGTACGCTTGATACCGCCGGTGTGCAGAAGCGTGCGCAGGGCAGATCCAAATACGGCGCAAAGCGTCCTAAAAAATAAGTGACTAGTAACTGGATTATAAGGAGTGATATTGATGCCGCGAAAAGGAGCTGTTCCTAAGCGCGACGTGCTGCCGGATCCGGTGTACAACTCCAAGCTTGTAACCCGGTTCATCAATAAGATTATGCTTTCCGGCAAAAAAGGCGTAGCTGAGAACATTGTTTATGAAGCGTTCGATATAATCCGGGCTAAAACCGGAAAAGACCCGTTGGAAGTATTTGAGCAGGCGCTGAAAAACGTCATGCCGGTGCTGGAAGTCAGAGCCCGCCGTGTCGGTGGTGCCAACTACCAGGTTCCGGTAGAAGTGCGCGCCGATCGCCGCCTGTCGCTGGGTATCCGCTGGCTGGTCCGCTATTCCCGTGAACGGGGCGAAAAAACCATGCGGGAACGCTTGGCGGCTGAGCTGCTGGATGCGTCCAACGGTACCGGGGCCGCGGTAAAGAAGAAGGAAGATACCCATAAGATGGCCGAAGCCAACAAGGCGTTCGCGCACTATCGTTGGTAATTTTGGGCGTCCCTGGACTTAAGTTGTTTTGAGTCCATCGCATTAAGGAGTGTTGATTAGTGGCCAGAAAGTTTCCCTTGGAGAAGACGCGGAACATTGGCATCATGGCGCACATTGACGCCGGCAAAACCACTACAACTGAACGCATTCTCTTTTATACTGGCAAAGTACACAAAATCGGTGAAGTGCACGATGGCGCCGCAACTATGGACTGGAT
>JAOACF010000173.1 GCA_026417995.1 Negativicutes bacterium | reverse complement strand
TGCGTCCGTCGGCCAAATGTACTGCCAGACAGCCCATTTTTTCGGCAAGGTTCATGTAAGGCTTAATAACTTCCAACACGTGTTTGGGAATGGGTGCCATGTTTACGGCTGTAAGTACGGGATTGCCGGTAAGGGCGGCAATAATTCCTTCAGCCACGTCTACAGCAACGCCGACCTGTGCTTCGGCGGTAGATGCGCCCAGATGAGGAGTTAGTACTATATTATCGCACTCAAGGAGAGGGTTGTCGGGACTTACAGGTTCTTTTTCAAATACGTCAATAGCTGCTCCGGCTACCACTCCCGATTTTAACGCCTCTGCCAAATCGGCTTCGTTAATAACGCCGCCGCGGGCGCAGTTGATGATTCTGACGCCTTTTTTCATTTTGGCAAAGCTGTCTTTGTTAATCATATTTTTAGTTTCGGCCGTTAAGGGCAAATGGAAGGTGAGAAAATCGGCTTCTGCCAATATTTCGTCAATTTCGGCCATTTTAATGCCGAGTTGTTCGGCTTGGGCGGCGCTGATAAAAGGGTCATAGCCCATAATGTTCATTTCCAGCGCTATAGCGCGTTTGGCTACACCTGTGCCTATACGGCCAAGACCGAAAATGCCCAGCGTTTTGCCACGCATTTCGACGCCCATAAATTTGCTGCGCTGCCATTCTTTTTGTTTCATGGACGCGTGGGCTTGCGGGATGTTGCGGGCCAAGGACAGCATCATGGCAATAGTATGCTCGGTAGCCGCAATAGTATTTCCTTCGGGTGCGTTCAAAACAATTATGCCCCGCTGTGTTGCGGCTTCGACATCGATATTGTCTACGCCTACACCGGCGCGGCCGATAACCTTCAGATTAACGGCGGCTTCCAGTACGGCCTTGGTAACTTTGGTTTCGCTGCGTACCACCAGCGCGTCATACTCACCGATAATTGAGATAAGCTCTTCCGGCGGAAGTTTGGTTTTGACATCAACGGCAAAATGTTTTTTTAGCATTTCCACTCCGCGTTCCGAAACCGGATCACTGACTAGTACTCTCATTTTTTTCAACCTCCAAGATTATAAATATTTCGTAATAAAAAAATCTCGCCCCCAATTGGGGCGAGACTTATCCCGCGTTGCCACCCAAGTTGCCGCGTAAAACGGCCAACTCTATCCGCGATAACGGGCGGAAACCGTCGTAATTCATCACCAGCCGCTCCGGGGCGGAACCTCGTGCCCGGTACACCGGCTTTCACCAGCCGCCGGCTCTCTGAGTACCTTGTGCAATCGGCTTCCCGTTCATAGCGTTAATCGTCCTGACGGACTTATTAAACTGCTTGTGATTGATTATACTTTATCCGCGAAGTGAAGTCAAGTGTATTTTTCAAGTGGATTTATTGCTACAACATTTCTACAATAGTAGACACACCTTGGCCGCCGCCCACGCATAGTGTTGCCAATCCTAGTTTGGCCTGACGCGCTTTCATGGCGTAGAGCAAAGTAACTAGTATGCGGGCTCCGCTAGCGCCGATGGGATGACCCAGTGCAATGGCACCGCCGTTGACGTTGACTTTTTCCTTGACAAAGCCTAATTCCCTGCCTACAGCTATAAATTGTGCCGCAAAAGCTTCATTGGCTTCTACCAAATCGATATCGTCCATAGTAAGACCGGCTTTTTGTAGAGCTTTGCGTGTGGACGGCACCGGGCCCATTCCCATGATAGCAGGATCGACGGCTGCCGACGCATAGGATTTGATGCGTGCCATAGGCTTAAGTCCCAATTCTTTGGCCTTTTCGCCCGACATAATAACCAAGGCGGCAGCTCCGTCGTTAATACCCGAAGCATTTCCGGCTGTTACCGTGCCGTCTTTTTTAAAGGCAGGTTTTAAAGCTGATAAGGTTTCAACGGTTGTGCCCGGTTTTGGGAATTCATCAGTTGCAACGCTGACCTCGCCTTTTTTGGTTTTTATGGTTACGGGAACAATTTCTTCTTCAAAGGAGCCGTTTTCAATTGCTTTTACTGCTTTGGTTTGGGACTCGTAGGCGCATTGGTCTTGTTCTTCTCTTGTTATGCCGTACTTTTCCGCGACATTCTCGGCAGTGATGCCCATGTGATAGTTGTTAATCGCGCATGTCAGACCGTCGTGAATCATGGTGTCGATAAGCTGTGTATGTCCCATGCGCAGTCCCCAACGGGCTTTGTCAAGGGCATATGGCGCTTGGCTCATGCTTTCCATGCCGCCGGCAACGATAATATCGGCGTCTCCCAGCATGATGGACTGAGCGGCTAAGTTTACGGATTTAAGCCCCGAGCCGCACAATTTGTTGACGGTGTAGGTGGGGATATCGTATTTTAATCCCGCTTTGATAGCCGACTGGCGGGCAGGGTTTTGACCTTGGGCTGTCTGCAGTATGTTGCCCAATATTACTTCATCAACATTATCCTTATTTATGCCGGCTCTTTCAATGGCGGTTTTTACTACTATTGCGCCAAGATCGTTGGCTGACAGTGAGGCCAATGCGCCGTTAAAATTGCCGATAGCGGTACGTACTGCGCTGACAATAACAACTTCTTTCATCATGTATGTCATCCTTTCGGTTTTTATTTATTAATACCCATAGGTTCGGGGCGGAAAATTCTTTCGTCCATAGTTTTAAGATCGGGCGAAATAATAGGTTTGAAGTCCATGAGTGCCAAAATGTCTTTTTCTAAGTCAATGCCCGGTGCAATTTCAATAAGTGTCATTCCCTCAGCTGTCAATTTGAAGACGGCGCGTTCGGTGATGTACATAACAGGTTGCTTAACCTTTTGGGCATATTCACCGCTAAAGGTGATTTGCTCGACTTTATCAAGAAATTTTTTGGCCTTTCCTTCGCTGGCAATCGAAAGTTTTCCGTCGTTAATCTGCACTTTCAGGCCGCCGGCTGTAAATGTGCCGCAGAAAAATACGCGCTTGGCGTTTTGAGTGATGTTAATAAAACCGCCGCAGCCTGCCACTCTTCCTTTGAATTTGCTGACGTTGATGTTGCCGTACTTATCGGTTTCGGCCAAACCTAGGAAGGCCAGATCCAGTCCTCCGCCGTCGTAAAAGTCAAACTGATAGGGTTGATCGATAATTGCCTCAGCGTTGATTGCGGCACCAAAGCTGAGTCCGCCCGCCGGTACGCCGCCTATCGGACCGGACTCTACGGTCAGCGTCATCATATCGTTAATGCCTTCCTCGTTGGCGACGATGGCCACGCCCTCGGGCACGCCGATTCCTAAGTTTACCTTGGCATTTGGGATGAGCTCGAGAACGGCGCGGCGCGCAATGATTTTTCGCTCGTCCAGCGGCATTGGCGCTATAGCATTCAGCGGAACCTTTATTTCTCCCGAATAAGCGGGGTTGTAGTGCTCACTAAAGGTTTGCATATGCTGCTCCCGGTTTTCTGCCACTACGATATAG
>JAOACF010000172.1 GCA_026417995.1 Negativicutes bacterium | reverse complement strand
TAACTCTGTAGTCGTATAGCGGCCAAAACGTAAAACTTCAGCGATGATGAATGCATCTTTAGTATCATTTTTAGTTTGGCGGATATAGAGATTACGGAAAGAGTCAGACTGAATGGGATTAATTACCCGAACAGTTAATCCGTTTTTGCGAAGAAAAGAATGTAAAGCCAGCCAGTAGTGACCTGTCGCTTCCATAGCAATACAAGTAGAAGCTAAGCTTTGATCTACTTTACGAAGCCACTCAAGCAGTTTCTGGCCGCCGGATTGAGTATTGGCAAAGCGAAGTGTTTTACCAATAATCTGGCCCATGGAATCAATAATGCAAGCTTCGTGATGTCGTTTACCGACATCGATACCAACAAAAAACATATTCTCTACCTCCAAGTGGTCGGTTCCCGCAAAACTTTGCGATCTACAACCTAGTTTGACATACGAAGATCGGGTAATACCCTACAACATCCAGCTCATTCGTAAACTCTCGCAAAGTCGGGGCTACACTCTATTTATCGAGATCAATGTCCCAAGGAGGGTACCGTAGCACTCCGACTCACACGAGAATAATTATCTCAAAACTTGGAGGATACGTGAACAGTTTATATTGGTTTGTCTAATATTAATATACTAGGAGGCATAAGCTGTGACGCATTCATTACATAGAAGAGGCACGCCGGATTCGCTGAAAGAGGACTATGTGCTGCTCGTTACCGCCGCAGCTGATGTCAATCACTGGGGTTCGAAAGAGAAGCTCCGCCAGATACTGGAAGTGGTTTACGCCGTGGGACCGGCCAATATCGGCTCATATGATACGGGTACTGTTCTGGCCGGCATTAAATTTGAAGAGATCAAGGCAGCCCTTGCCGAGGTGCCGCGCGTCCGCTGCTCTTTTTCCAGCAGGGAAAAAATCATTGAGGCTGTTCGGCGGATTAAGGAACTTGATCTCGGAATGTCGGTAACGGTGCAAGGGCCTACCGACGATATTCTTGCGTGGAGCAAGGAACTCGGCATCAAACCGCACTCGGTAAATCTCTCGCTGGATATCTGGGGCAGAAAAGAAGAGCTGCCGTCCGAGGAAGTTCTGGAGTTTGTTACCATGTGCGGGCATGGCCTGATTTCTCAGTATTTAGTGCAAAAACTTATCGATGAGGTAAAGGCCGGGAAAAAGACGCCGCGGGAAGCGGCCGTGCTGGCAGGCCAGCCTTGCGTCTGCGGCATCTATAATCCGGACAGGGCAGAGAATTTGTTTGCCAGATATGTGCCGGCCAGCGCACAAGTTGCTGCGGCCAAAGAGTAGCAAAGCGTAAATAGCAGGTTTATCTGGGGGTGATAAGCGCCTCCGGGTCATATAAGCATTAATGTATATGAATATGCGTTTAATTGTTTTTGTACGTGATTTGGGGGTAACCGACTGAACTGACAGCGGGAAAAGGACCAAATTACAACAAAGGTGAGGGGAAAGTATGAGTAAAAAACAGTTGAAGGCAGCGGCCATTCTGGCCGTTATCGCGCTGGTTGCGGTGCTGGCTGCCGGCTGCGGTGGCGAGACCAAGAAGGCGGCTTCATATCCGACGAAAAGCATTGAGTTTGTTGTGCCGTTTGCTGCCGGCGGCGGCAGCGACATTATGGCCAGATCGCTGGTTAAGGTTATCACGGATAACAAGCTTTCCAGCCAGCCGTTTGTAATTAACAACAAGCCGGGCGGCAGCGGTTCGATCGGCTATGCGTATACTGCGGAGAAAAAAGGCGATCCGTACTACATCGCCAGCGTCAGCTCCAGCTTTTACACCGGGCCGATTATGGGCAAATCTCCGGTATCCTACAAAGACTTCACGCCGGTATGCGGCTTGGCGATGGATACTTTGCTGCTCGTTGTCCGCGATGATTCCAAATATAAGAGTGTTAAAGACGTTGTTGATGATGCCAAAGCCCGGCCTAAGAGCATTAGCGTCGGCGGCACCAGCGGCACTTCCGACGACGCCGTTATGTTCCATGTATTCCAGGCTAAAACCGGCGCGGAAATGAAATATGTGCCTTACAACTCGGGCGGGGAAGTTATGACTTCGCTGCTGGGCGGTCATGTTGATATTGTTTGGGTTAACCCGGGTGAAGCGCTCGGCCATCTGGAAGCGAAAAAGGTCAGGGCTCTGGCTGTGGCCAGCAAGGAAAGACTGAGCTCGCTGCCCAACGTACCGACGCTGCGAGAGCAGGGGACCGACCTGGTGCTTGCTCAATTTCGCGGTATCGTAGCGCCCAAGGACATCTCGCCTGAAGCATTGGCCTACCTGGAGGGAGTATTTAAGAAAGCAGCTGAAACTCCGGCCTGGAAAGATGACTACCTCAAAAAGAATATGGTGGAAGGCCGCTTCATGAACTCCAAGGAGTTCGCGCAGGCGTTAGTAGACACTACCAAGATGTACGAAGAATTTCTAAAGATAGCGAATATCAAGAAATAGCCGGTACGGGGGGAGGCGCTTACCTCCCCCTTTAATCCATAGTGAAGGAGGGTGCTGAATGCGGAAGGCCAATATCGTCACCAGTCTTATCTTTATTGCGGCGTCAGTTTATATCGTAGTGCAGGCGCTGGGCATGGAATACATGGATAAAGACGGTGTTCCCGGTCCCGGCTTTGTTCCTCTGTGGACGGGCGCCTTGATCGGCTTTTTAGCTTTGCTCATGCTGTATATGAATACTGTCGGCAACAGGCCGGATTCTACGAAAAAACAGGTATTTGGCAGGCAGTTTGTCAAGAACGTAGCAAAGTTATTGGGATCATCGGTTGTCGCTATGGCCCTTGTTCCCGTATTAGGGATGCTTCCCTGCATCGGAATTCTCACCGGCTACCTGTCCTATGTGCTGGGAACCAAGAACTTAAAGACCAATATTCTTATGGCGGTTATTACGCCCATCGCTTTCTGGGCGGTGTTCACCTATGCGCTGGAAGTCAGGTTTCCTGCAGGTCTATTAGGATTTTAACACGAAAATAGACTGAAAGCGTTTATAGGTAGGCAAAAAAGCAAAGAACAACCACTTTAAGGCTGGCGTTGTAAAAAACAGCAGGCCTCATCCAGGGACATCCAGATTAACGGTTAGTTGACCGAATAACCTGCCGCCGTCAGTTCTCGTATCATTCGTTGTTGGCGCTTTAGCGCCATCTGCTTCTGAACTTGATGATAGATTGAGTCATCATAAGGCTTATTGGTGGTGAAAAGAGCATAAATAATGGTAAGAAGTTTACGAGCAAGCGCAATAACTGCCTTTTTCCCTCCGCGACGTTGTTTGACTTTCCAGTACCAGGCAGACAGATAACAGGAGCGAATTCGGGTAATGGACCAGGCAATTTCGCAAAGGATTCGCTTGATGTATGGGTTGCCCTTAACACGAAAATAGACTGAAAGCGTTTATAGGTAGGCAAAAAAGCAAAGAACAACCACTTTAAGGCTGGCGTTGTA
>JAOACF010000171.1 GCA_026417995.1 Negativicutes bacterium | reverse complement strand
TTATATCTGTCTCCTGTGAAAGTGTCAATACTACGCAATCACTCAGTTAAATTGTTACTTAAGAGGGAGGTTTCCTCACAAAGAAATGTTACCGAAGGGATGTTTTTGAAACAAACTATTGATTTTTTTCGGTGGCTGTTGCCTATTTATATTATAGGACTTGTCCGTTTCACCGGTCAAAGGAAATAGGTTTCGTGTTACCGAAACTATGGCCTGCGCAATGCGCTGTTGGCCTTCGTCCGTCACCAATACGGCGCGGTCATGCTCTGATGTGATGAAGCCGCATTCCACGAGCGCGGCAGGCATATCGGTCAGGCGCAGTACCGCCAAATTGCCATTCTCTTTCACGCCCCTGTCCCGCGTATAATTTAAAGCTGCCAATTCCCGCTGAATGCACCCGGCCAGCCGCCGGCCTTCGGCAGAATTAGGATAATGATAAGTTTCCACGCCGTAAGCTTCGGCGCTGGCTGCCGCATTGCAGTGGATGGATATAAACAGATCAGCCTTTATTTCATTGGCGATAACCGCCCGAAATTCCAATCCGTCAGTATCTATGTCGCCGCTACGGGTATAGATTACGTCATAACCTTTGGCGGCAAGCTGTCCGCCCGCTTGGAATGCTATCGCCAAATTCAAAGCCGCCTCGGTAAAACCGGCGGCGCAGGCTCCCGGCTCCACCGGGCCGCTGTGGCCGGGGTCAAGGCAGATACGCATGCTATCATCTCGCTTGTTGTTCTATGTCCAGTATAAAGCAATACCCCCGCCGTCGGCAGGGGTAACAGGTTTTGGGAAACGAAACGGAGGGATTATGTACCTTGAATAAGTCTTTCTAGTTTTTTATCAAATGTAAAAACTTGATATTGTTCCACTTTATGATATGCATATAGCAGCATATCCACGAAATCCAGGCTGCGTTCACTGTATTGTCTCAGTGCTGTTTCGATAACGGATTTGTTTGACGTAATTACATGATCATGCTCCAAAAATTTCAAAAGAGAACAACAAAGTTCTGTTCTGTCAATTTTATATACTTTTTCCAGCACATAGACAACCTCAGCAAAAACCTCAGTAGGAACAAATACCGACTGGGCATCAATGACGGCTGCTGCCTGGAGCGCTAATTCCTCGACATCATCCAATAAATAGCGCAGGATTACATTTGCATCAATGAGTACCATACTTTTCTGCAACAGCATCAGCCCAGGCCGATGCCTCCTCCTTAATCCGCCCGGGATTGGCATGCTGTTTTAAAAGACCTCGCACGCTTTTAACCGGCTCCGAGACCTCACTTTTGGTTTTTTCGCTTTCCAACGGAAAAATAAGGATTTCTACCTTTTTATTCTTCAATGGTTCCGGTATATCAAGGATGCCATCTAAAATATTGCTATTGGCAATCCTGCGCACAAACGACATAAATAATCATCTCCTCAGTGGTATTATAACACAGTAAAGATTTTTTTACATCCATTAACTCTGCCCGTTCCGCGTCAGTCCGGGCGGCCTTCAGCCCGACAGAAACCGCCGGTCTTGCCGTTTGCCGCCCGGCCTGCCGCTCCGCTCACTGCCTCCTCCATATCCTATCTCCATTCCAACGGCCCACCGTTCCTCCCCTGTCCATTGCGCTTCTTCCGGCACGGCTGGCGCCTTACGCCTGCATCCGCTTCACTGCCAGGGGCCGCAAGCTGGAACCGTGGGCCTGTCTGCTGCTAAATCATTATCTGCATAAAAGAAGCAGGAATGGTCCGCTATCGCTCCCCATCCCTGCCGTCCTTCCGCGCTGCCTTCGCCACTACCCTGGCCCGCACCGAAACACCCCCGGCGCACTGCCAGGGAGCAGCTCCGGCCCCGCTCCAGGGGCAACCGGGGTCACGCGGCGGTTCACCGCCGATTGAAGCAGGCGCTCAGAGGCAGACCTTTCGCTCATGGCGGCAGCAAGGCAGTATGAAAAATAACCGATTCCTTAGTTGATGAACCAAGTCTTTTGCGCCAGTTGCAACAGTCTTTCCTGGCGCTTTTTCAGTTCTTCTACTGTCCAGTCATCTTCCAGACATATTTCTTTAGTACTATCAAAGGAGACTTTATTATTACGCTCTGTATAGATCTTCTTTTTGCGGTCGAAACCATAGTATTGCGCTTTATAGTTTTTACTGCCGCAGAGTAGTGCAAGATTACCCAGACGGTGAAGCCACATGCTATGTTCGTCCGGGGTGAAGCGCTTCGTCCAGTAATCGTCTTTAAACGCCTGAGGTAAGACGTGCTCAATGGTAATTCTACCGCTATACGTCTTGGTTACAGATGCGTCCTGCATCGCTTCTTCCAGCCGCAACAGCACGAATGCGGCGAAAGGCTGGTTGTAGACATCGCCGCTTAAAAGGTTTATAAATTCATCATTTTTGGCATGGTTACGGAATATTTGACGTACATCAGATTCGCCTTCCCCATTACGGATCGCGTTGATGAGCTGGTAATATACAGTGAATCTGGCTGTACGTCCAAGTCGGCGCACCCAGTTCTGAATAGTGACCTTTTCGAGTAGCGAAATATACTCAGCAGCACTTAGGTTTTGCACAGGTTTATTTAAAAATGCCAACAGCGCCGCAATCCACTCGTCATATTCAACTCGATGCAACGCGCGCAATGAGCGAAGTGCTTCTACATCGTCAAAGGCGCTATCGAGTATTCGAACATAGTTCTGCGCCGACTGGATCAGCTCATCCAGAAATGTGAAAGGGTTGGTATTATTCTTTTTGATGATAGCATCATACTCATCATGCAGCGTACCGCGAGCCTTGGCGGCGGTAATTGCCGTCCGATGATGGCTGAGGAAAGCGTCAAGGCGTTCAATGCCCACAACTTCTTCTAGCTCGAGCCAGCGTTCTTCAAGCACATCGCTTTGGCTAACCTGGCCATTTAACAGGCTGAAAAGCGTATTTTTAATGAGGTCTGCATTAGAGAGCGGCAAGCCCCGCGCATTCAGTACGTTAAACAGACGATATGCAGATTGCAAGGAATCTGTATTAACGAAGACTACATAGACCTTGCTCAAAATGTAGTTTGCAAAAAGTTTGATTTCTTGCTGGCTTTTGCCGGCAAAAAACGCGTCGATTGTGTCCATATTCTCGGCTATCCGGCGTTGCGGCAATTCAAGGTTTGCTCGGTTTGCCTCAGGTACAGGGTGACTTTCTAATACATGCCTAAAGAAAAAGGATTGGTCTTTCTTTCTTAGCACAAGCCTAGGCGTCTCGGCTTCACCTGTCAAAACGTTGCGCGGAAGAATGCGTTTCCCCAGCTCTTCTTTGGCCGCCGGATTCTCGATATGATCACGCAACCGCGCAAAGATTAGGTTGAGCGTCGTAAGACGCTGCTGTCCGTCCACCACGTCGTATAATTTGTCTTTGTCGCGTTCAATGGTAATAAGCGAGCCAATGAAATATTCTTTGTCGTCCTCCTCGTAAGCTTCCCAAATATCGTCGAGCAGTTCCCTTACATTCTCTTTCGCCCACGAGTATGGTCGCTGGTAAGGTGGTATCTGGTAACAAGTCTGCTCTGTTAAAATCTTGCTGATTGTGCG
>JAOACF010000017.1:13382-30379 GCA_026417995.1 Negativicutes bacterium | reverse complement strand
CTTCCACACGGGTATCACCGGCAACGGCTTTGGGCTTTTCGCGGCTGATGCTGATATTGGAACGCTGCAGGTCAGGTTCGCCTTTATACTGCGGCAGATAGTACACCTTCCGGCATATCTCCCCCAAAAAGCCCGCTTCATGTTCGCCTTCCGCCGTATACGAAACGACGGCCACATCCTTGTCTTTATAAAACATACCGTCGCAAGTGGCGCAGTAACTCACGCCGCGGCCTAAAAACTCTTTTTCGCCCTCAAACAGGATTGTAGCCACGACGCCGGTGGCAATGATCACCGCGTTCGCTTCATAGGTAGCCTGCGGCGTCAGCAGTGTAAATACGTCTCCCGGAAAAATGTTAACCACTTTCTCCCGTATCAGTGTCGGCTCATGCGCCAGACAGTGCGACGCAAACTGCTGCATCAACCCCTGACCGGTAATCTGCGGCATGCCCAAATAGTTGTCCACCAAGTGCGCTTTTTGCAGTTTCGGACTAAAATTCAGGTGTTCAAACAAGGCTACTTTCTTGTTGCGAACACGGGCGGTCAGCGCCGCTGACAGCCCTGCCGGCCCTGCGCCCACAATTGCAATGTCGAACCGGTTTTCTGCCATGATAAACGACCTCCTTTAAAAGTCAGCGAGGTGAGGGTATGTATAATTACATAATCATGCGCGTATCGTGCCGGGCTGTCTGTCTATATTGCTTCATTGCCGGCTGCTGCCTGGGGGGCGCGGGAGGGCTGATACTGGGCTTGATGGAGCGCCAGACGATCAGTGTATTAGGCGGCATGTTTCTGGGTCTGTTGGTTGGTGTCGCGTTCGCCCTTGCCGGCCTGGTTTTTGCCGCAGCCTTTAACCTTGTTGCGCCGCTGGCCGGCGGCCTCGCCATCCGGCTTGTCCGCACAGAAGCCGCCGCCGCAACAAATGCGGCAAATTCCCCCGGCGCTGCCGTAAACGAACGGCAGCTCACGCTATTTCCCGGGGAATAAACTTTTAACCTACCCCAAATCTTTCGCTATCCGCTTCATGCGCTCACGAATTGCCAGATTATATGGACAGCGCCGTTCGCATGCCCCGCAGCCGGTGCAATCCGAGGCTTTAGCCGGGAAAGCCTTATAACGGCGGGGGATAACGTCTTTAAGACCATAGTGCAAATATTGGTGATAAAACACAAAGGTGGTCGGAATGTCAATGCCCGCCGCGCATGGCAGGCAGTAGCCGCATCTGCGGCAAAATTCCCGGCCGATTTCCTCCGCTTCTTGCTTAAGCGCCGCCCGCTCCTCCGCGGACAAAGGCTTACGGCGTTTAGCCGGTTCAATGTTCCGGAAAATCTGCTCGACTGTATCCATGCCGGGAATAGCCGTGGAGATGTCATGTTCCAAAATCCAACGCAGCGCAAGATCCGGCTGGCGAAGCATGCCGCCGGCAAGCGGCTTCATGATAATCCGGCCAATATCCATTGCTGCCGCCAGGGGAATGAGCTCGGCAAGCGCTTCGGTCTCGACGCAGTTAAACGGAACTTGCACGGTACTGAACTCATTGGTCTTCAGCGCCGCAATCAACTGCGGGATACTGTGCCCGGTGATGCCGATGTGCCGGATTTTTCCCGCCTGCCTGGCCTCTTTGAGCGCTTCGAGCGCGCCGCCCTCGCCAAACACGGCGTCGTTTTCGGCCTTGTTCTTTATATTATGCACCTGATACAGGTCAATATAGTCAGTTTTTAAGCAAATGAGGCTCTGGTCGATATCCCGGGCCATTGCCGCTTTGGTGCGGGCCATGCTTTTGGTCGCCAAATAAAATTCACTTCGCCTTGCGGCAAGGTGGCGGCCGATTTTCTCCTCGCTGTCGGTATACGCCCGGGCGGTATCAATAAAGTTTATGCCGGCATCTAAAGCGGCATTTAACACTTTCCCCGCTTCTTCTATGCTGCAGCGCTGCACCGGCAGCGCGCCCAGACTGACGGCCGTAACTTCGAGGCCGGTACGTCCTAACCTTCTTTTTTCCATTGCATTGTCCTCCTGGCTGACGCGTTTTCCAGCAAAAATAACCGGGCAAGGCCCGGTTATTCGCTCATCCGCTCCATTTTCACGCCGACTGCGTCCATTGCCGCCGACCGGCGCCGTTTATGCCAGATACCGAACCCGAGTACGCCGGCAGTAATGAGCACGGGCAGCAGCCAATGCGGCAGATATTCCAGTATCGCCACGCCCAGCCGATGATCGTCCACCATCATCTCGCCTGCCGTCCAGGCAATTAAGGCCGCGCCTATATAAACAATGACCGGAAACCGGTCCATTAACTTTACAAGAATGCTGCTGCCAAACATAATCAGCGGGATACTTAGCACCAGGCCGGTTATGAGCAGAATAACATTGCCGTTGGCAATTGAGGCAATCGCCAGCGTATTATCCAGACTCATTACAATGTCGGCTACCACAATGGTTTTTATGGCTGACCACAGGGAAGAAGAGGCCTCAACCGCTTCCTCGCCGGCCTTTTCTTCCAGCAGCAGCTTGGCCGCTATCCAGACTAACAGCAAGCCGCCGCCGAATTGAAGATAGGGTATCTTGAGCAGAATGAGCGCGGCAAAAGTCAGCACAACCCGGAGGGCAATGGCCCCCACGCTTCCCCAGATAATCGCCATCTTCTGCTGCTTGGGCGGCAATGCCCTGCTGGCCATGGCAATAACCACTGCGTTATCGCCGCTCAGCACCACATTCACCATCATGATGCCACACAGTGCAATCAGAAATTCCACAGTCCCGCCTTCCTTCGTGATACTGCAATTTTACAGCCCCATTATATTCCTTTTACTGGAAAGCGTCAAGCATGAGGGCCATACCTTACATGGCTTGCGGTTATGATTTCCCGCCATTGATTTAATTGCCGCGTTTTATCGCCATATTTTTGAACCAGCGGAATTTCATAAGCAAGTCGAAGCAGGGAATGCCGATTATGTTTTGATTTGCTTTCTTTTCTGTAGCCTTTGTTATCCGCCCCAGCGACGCCAGCTCCCGGCCTGCCTGGATATAGGCTCTCGCCACTTCGGACAGCGGCGAATTTTCATCCGCCTTGCCTGCCTTACATTTTTCGAACTCCCCGATGAGCGTTCGGGTAAGCGTTCCGACTATCGGCGCGTCGAGAAAACGGGCATATGTTTGAAAATATGACACAACATTGCGGTACGTTTCCGGTTCGATATTTCCACAGCAAGTAAGCACTACCAAAGGTTTAGCATGGAAGGTTTTTGTAATCTTGGGGAAAAGCAACCCGCTTTGCGTTACGGTCATCTCCTCGCTTGCGGCAGTACTGTTAAACCGGTCGAGAAAAAGTTTCATCATTCCCGTGACCCCAAAGACGTACACCGGGCTGGCATATATCAGGATATCGGCCGCCGCCATCGCGTCAAGGATGCTTTTCATGTCGTCTGTCCCGTCATGGATGCAGCTGCCAACCCGTTCCGCCGCCTTGCATGTCCCGCATCCTTTGCATGGCAGTATTTGGGTTTGAGCGAGTACAATAGTTTGAAAAACCGCTCCGGACTGACCCGCTCCCTCGGCTATCAGGTCAAGCAGCCACTGCGTATACCCTTCCCTGCCGCGATGGCTTCCGTTTATCGCCAATATCTTCACGCCGTTCCCCCCCCTGCAATCTCAACCGGATCATGTACTTGTTCCATTAGACACAGAGCCGATGAAAACCTGCGTTGCCTAAAGCATTTTACAGCCCTTTTTGCTCGATGCCGCTAAACAAAAAGCCCAGATGCTGCGTGCTGTTTAAAAGTACCAGCCGCCATTTCCCGTCTTGATACTCAAAAACATTGATACAGGTATTATCCTGCTTTATCTGCCAGAAATGGGAAAGGTCGATGTCGAGAATACTGCAGAGTACCGCCTTGTTGACCGCGTCATGCGCAACGACCAGCACCGTCTGACCCGCATGCTTGGCGGCATAATCATAGAAAGCCGCCATTGACCGCTGCCGCACCGCTTCAATCGTCTCGCCGCCAGGCATCTCGACATCCACAACCGAGGTGCGCCACTTGTGCAGCAGCTCAGGATAACGCTCGCCGACTTCGGCCGCCAGCAGCCCTTCCCACTCGCCGTGATTAATCTCGAGCAGCCGCTCGTCACGAATAACTTCCAGCCCATGCCGGGCGGCGCACATACCGGCTGTTTCATATGACCGGGACAGCGGGCTGGCATAGCAGATATCTAGCGGTATATTCGCAAGCGCTTCAGCCACCTTAAGACCCTGCTCAATGCCAAACGGGCTCAGCGGCGTATCAATCTGCCCCTGATAGCGCCCCTCCCGATTCCAGGTTGTTTCCCCGTGCCGCACGAGAATAAATCGCGTAATCGCCATAAATGTTCTCCTTTCCGCTTTATCCGCCGCTACGGCTTGGCCCGGTACTCCCCGAGAATGACCTGCTGGGCGGCCCGCACGCCTGCGCCCAGTTCTAAGCTCATGCCCAGTTCGGTTAAAGCCATTTCCAAAGCTGACAGCGTCACCAAAATATCAGTAACGGCAACATAGCCTAGATGTCCGATGCGAAAGATCTTGTCCTCCAGTTTCTTCTGCCCGCCGGCCAGGGTAATGCCATAGCGCTCCCGCATTACCTTGCGGATGTCTTTCACCGCTATCCCTTCCGGCGCGCACACGGCGGTTACGCCCGCCGATGCCGCCGCATCCCCGGCCAAAAGCCTCAGCCCCATTGCCCTCAGTCCGGCCCGCAGCGCTTTGGCGATCAACCGGTGACGGGCGAAGATATTGGCGGCGCCCTCTTCCTCAATCATTTTCAGCGCTTCAGCCAGACCGAACAGCAGGCTCACCGGCGGCGTATAGGGGTTCTGCCACTTGGCCAGCGACTTCTTCGCCGCTTGCGCATCCCAGTAAAATTTGGGCATGGCGCTTTTTTCACAGGCGGCCCACGCCCGCTCGTTCATGGCCAGGAATGCAAGGCCCGGCGGGATCATCAGCGCTTTCTGCGAACCGGCGCAGGCCGCATCGATGCCCCATTCGTCCATGAAAAATTCGGTCGCGCCCAGCGAGCTTACGGTATCGACGATAAACAGCGCCGGATGGCTGCCGCGGGCGGCAGCCAACGCTTTAATGTCATTGACAACGCCGGTGGATGTTTCATTTTGCGTAATGAATACGGCTTTGATCTCATGTCCGGCGTCAGCGGCCAATCGCGCCGCTAGTTTTTGCGGACAGGCGGCTTCGCCCCAGGCAAAGTCCAGCTTTTCCACTGCCGCCCCAAATCGGGCGGCTATTTCAGCAAACCGGTCGCCAAATACGCCGACGCTGACAACCAGCACTTTATCGCCCGGCGAGAGGAGATTGACAATCGCCGCTTCCATTGTTCCCGTACCGGCTGCCGGAAAGGCAAGCACATCATGCCGGGTGTTAAAAAGCCGCTTAAGTCCGGCGGTAATGTCCCGCAGCATGGTTTCGTACTGCTGCCCGCGGTGATTGATCACCGGGCGCTGCATCGCCTGCAGCACGCGCTCGGGAACGGTGGTTGGCCCCGGAACCATTAAATAATTCTTTACCATATGCTTCCCTCCCAGCTACAGCTTAACAAAACGCGCCCGGATAATGCCCTCAATCCCTGCCAGGAATTCGAGCGTTTCCTTGGACACCTCGGAATCGACGGTCAGCACCATCATCGCCCGGTTTTCATCGGATTTGCGGCCAAGCTGCATGGTGGCGATATTTACCTTGCTGACGCCGAGCAGCGTCCCCATTTGCCCAACCACGCCCGGCTTGTCGATATTTTCCGCCACCAGCATATAGGGAGCGGGATTCACGTCAAACTCGTAGCCGTTGATGTCCACAATGCGCAGCTCGCCTTTGCCGAAAATCGTCCCGGCGATGGTAAATTGCTTATTTTTTGATACGATTTTTACCTGGATCAATGTCAGGTAATTGTCGATTGTCGAGTCTTTGGTCTCAGTGACGACTACGCCCCGGCTTTTCGCGGTGAGCTTAGCATTGACATAATTCACCCGCTCCTTGAGTACCGGTTCAAACAGGCCTTTTAATACCGCCAGCGTTATGACCGGGGTATCCATGGCCGCTACTTCACCGCGATACATGATCTCGACCTTTTCGACTGCATCTTTTTCCAGTTGATAGTACATTTTGCCCAATGTTTCGCCCAGTTTAAGATACGGCTTCATGGCATCCAAATCCTGCGTATGGAGGGTGGGCAGGTTCACCGCGTTGGGAACCATCTCGCCCCGCAGCGCGGATATCACTTCCTGGGCAATGGTGATGCCGACATTGTCCTGAGCCTCGTAGGTGTCCGCGCCGGCGTGGGGCGTAACCACGACATTGTCATAATTGAGCAGCACCGTGGTAACTTGCGGCTCGCCTTCCGGAACGTCAACCCCGGCGCAGGCCACCGTTTTGTTTTCCAGCGCCTCGGCCAGCGCCTCTTCATTAATGACTCCCGCCCGGGCGCAGTTGATTACAATCAGGCCTTTTTTCGCTACTTTGAATTGCTCCCTGCCGACCATGCCATATGTTTCTTCCGTCTTGGGCGTGTGCACCGTAATGACGTCGGCTTCGCGCATAAGGTCTTCCAATTTCTCCTTTTTTTCTACGCCGAATTTTTGAAAACGGCTGTCGCTAATATACGGGTCATACGCTATGATGTTCATGCTAAACGCTTTCAGCCGCGTCGCCACTAAGGAGCCAATCCGGCCAAGACCGATAATGCCCACTGTCTTGCCGTTAAGTTCAAAGCCTTTTAGCCCCGAACGGTCCCATACCTTGTTTCGCAGCCGCATATAAAGCTGCGGTATGTTGCGGCTGGCGGCAATCAGCAGCCCGACGGTCAGCTCGGCCGCCGATACGATGTTGGATTCCGGCGTGTTGACAACGATAATGCCCCGTTTGGTGGCGCCGTCCATGTCAATATTATCCACGCCGTTGCCGGCGCGTCCGACCACTTTGAGATTGGTCGCATGGCGGTACAATTCCTCATTAACTTTGGTGTTGCTGCGGACGATCAATCCGTCATACTGGCCAATGATTTCTAACAGTTCCTGCCGCGACAGCGTGGTCTTGACGTCGACGGCAGCTCCTTCCTGCCGGAGTTTTTCCAGGCCCTTTTCTGCAATCGGTTCCGAAACTAAAATACGCATTTGCTTTCTCCCCTTTCTGTTGATAAAAAATGCCCGCCCCGATTGGGACGAGCTGTTTACCCGCGTTGCCACCCAGCTTAGACCGCAAAGCAACATACGAACAGCCGGAAATAAAAAATCCCTCATCCCTGTAAGGGACGAGAGATGCTCCCGCGTTGCCACCCATGTTGCCTTTCGGCCAACTTTAGCCGCTGTATCGGGCGGATCCCGTCTTGATTCTTCACCAGCCGCTCCCGGGCGGAACCTTGCTTTCAGGTATACCGGCTCGCACCATCCGCCGGTTCTCTGCATACCTTCCATTCGGCTTCCCATTCATCGCGTTAAATATGAAGTTGTTTTGATTATATAGTATCCTCGGCGTTACGTCAAGTGTATTTTTGCTGTGGATGGCATGCAACAAACTTGCCAAACTCCCGGCAATCATGCTGCGGCAAAAGAATGTTTTTACTGAAAATTCTTGCGAAATTGCTTTTTTTTGCAGGATTTAGCGGCCAGTCCATGTAATATAGACTAATAGCGTGATGACGCAGATGGAGGGAAATTGATGGATAAGGAAAAATTAGCGCAATACGGCGACCTGATCTCGAAAAAATTTAAAGATATGTGGGATGAACTGAGCGATGACGTTAAATGGGCCAAAGATGTCACCGAAATCCGCCTGCAGATGGAGTTTCTTGAGGCAAAGCAGGACCGCCTGTTTAAAGAATATGGCAAAATGGTGTTTTTAACCGGCGAATGCGAGGGTCCCCGTGTGGATAACCTGCTGAAAGAAATCCAAGTGCTGGAAAACGAACTGCAAAAAAAATACCTGCAGCTCCAAAAGCTAAAAGCAAATTCCTGAGTTTACGGCCGCACTGTCAACGGGTGCGGCTTCTCTATGCCGGACAGGGCGGCAATTCAATGGAGCGGGACAAAACAGGGAATACTAAGCTAAGTTGCCAGGATTGACAATACACACCAGAGGTATTACCATGAAACATGCGCAATTTAAGGCCCTGGTATTGAGCAGTGAAATTCACCTGAATAAAATCGCCCGCCATTTCGGTATTAACCGCACCTTTAAATGGCAGGACGCCCTGATTTTGCGGCAGAACCAGCTTGAAGGAATTGTCCGGCTTCCCGCCGATAAAGAAGTGCATATCTTCCATTTCGGCAGCGTAGTTTTTGTTAATTGCCAAGACCACGAGATGATGGACATCATCCAATATCTCAAACGGGTGGAAAAAAGCCTGAATACCGTCAACCCGCATGAGTACAGCGATGATTATCTGCTCAGGATCGACCCTGCAGGCGAACCGGCGATAACCAATGATTGTCTGATCGCATCCGCCGAGCAGAATTTTCACCGCGAGATCGTGACAACTGTGCTGGCCAAGTCGGTAGCCCTGGAGAAAATTGAAAGCAGCACCGACCAATTGCTGGACGAAATTGAAGATGTCGTGGAAAGCTTGCGCCAGGGCAACCTCAATATCTCAGATGAACAGCTGGCCAAGATGTCCGCCCGCATCCTGGGCTATAAATTCACCACCATCTCTTATATCATGCTGCTCGACAAACCGGATATCACCTGGTTCAATGAAGATGCCGCCGGGCTTTTCGCCGAACTCAGCGCGCTGTTTGAGCTTGGCGACCGTTATGAGAAGCTCAAGCATAAAACCGACACGCTGATGGACATCACCGCTGTGTTTTCCGGCCTGGCGCATGCCAAGCGCGGCACCCGCCTGGAATGGGCAGTCATTATCCTGATCGCGATTGAAATTGTGCTGTCGCTCTACAGCCTGTTTTTCGCCGGTCAGACTCATTAGTTTATTCAATTAACGGAGGTTAAATTATGGCACAAATGAACTGGAACGAACAAAGCGAAAAAGCTCTGGCAATTTTAAGCAAAGGCGCCTTTTTGACAACCGCCTACGGCGGCAAAGTCAATACCATGACCATTTCCTGGGGCAGCATTGGCTTTATCTGGGGCCGGCCTATCTTCACCGTAGCCGTTCGCCCTTCGCGGCATACATATGCGCTTATCGAGCAAAGCAACGAATTTACGGTAAGCATACCCCTGGCCGATATGCAGCAGGCGCTGGCGCTGTGCGGCGCAAAATCCGGCCGGGATACTGACAAGTTTGCCGCCGCAGGCCTTGCCACGCTCCCGGGCCGGAAAGTCGTGACACCGGTCATTGCCGGCGATTTCCTGCAATATGAGTGCAAGGTAGTAGTGAAACAGGCGCTTTTCCCGGCCGCATTTTCTGCTGAAATCGCATCCGCCTGCTACGGCAGCGGTGATTATCATACCGTATACTTCGGTGAAATTGTCGCCGCATACAGCAGCGATAGTAAGTGATAATCTGGCGTAGCATGTCCCAGACAGCTAGCATAAGGCAATTTTAAAACCCCTCGCCGCTTCCGCCGTGGAGCGCGGGGGGTTTTTTATTCGCCGGCATTCGCTTTTTTTCTTTGTTCCCGGGCGTCATGCCAGGCCTCTTTCGCCATATCAAGGATGCGCCGTTCCAGCTTGGCCCGCGGATTGCTGACCACTTTTCCCAGATAAGACAAAGCCTGATCATAATTGCCGGTGCGGCGGTACAATTCGCCGATGAGATAGTCGACCGTGATCTCGGTCATGTTGCCGATGGGAAAACGCTCTTTGAGCGTTGCCTGTTCGTAGTTTGCCCGCGCTTTGTTTAGAAGTATTTTTTCTTCCTCTGCCTGTTCGGCTTCCCGGTACAGCCAGGCCAGTTTGAGATAAAGTCCCGCCAGCCTGCTGGGGGGCGCTGCAATCATTTCGGCATAAAAGATGGCCAGCTTAAAGGCTGCCATTCCCTGCTCGCGGGTACGGACGCCGCTGAGGTTGAGATTCACCTCGCGCCCGTGGAGAAACTGCTTAAGCTTCATTTCCGCCGCAGGCGAAAGTTCATAAAAATAAGTATCCTGGGCGGCATAGCCGCAGTGGGGGCAAACCCATACAACATAATAGTTGGGGTTCAGCTCTTTATAGTAAGTGCAAAAGTCGCCGTCCTGCTTGATCATCTGCAGCTTGCTCCGCACTTTGGTAACCGGGAAGGTCGCTTGGCAAAGCGGGCATTCCTTGTCAACGGTATAGAGAAGCTCTGACATACCCATCCCCCTGGAAACTTAATCGGCCTGAGCGGCAGTTGCCTGCCCGGGGGCAGCATTGCTCTTGTCGCGCTTGGCTTCTGACCACTCCCGAATTTTTCTGATATACTGCTCGGCTAAATCCGCCAGCGACATGCCCGCGGCAGCAGCATCAGCCTGATGCAGCGTCATGATTTTAATATCATCGTAATAAAGCGTGGCTTTGCCTTCTTCCTCAAAAACGATCAGGCGATCGGGCTGGAAATCAGCCAGCCGGCTTAGCCGGTGCAGCGCTCCCGCGGCGAAATAAGCCCGGTATTCCGGCTTGTATGTATCATCCTTAACTGTAAATGCGGGGAGC
This sequence comes from Negativicutes bacterium, assembly GCA_026417995.1. Classification (GTDB taxonomy): domain Bacteria; phylum Bacillota; class Negativicutes; order Sporomusales; family JAOACF01; genus JAOACF01. The sequence continues at coordinate 19,779 of JAOACF010000017.1, read as the reverse complement.
TTCCAATCTCCGTCAGCAATTTCGGCTTTTGTCCCCGTTACGGTAACCTGCGGCCGCACGTTTGCTTTTCTGATATACTCGCGGACAAGGTTGGCCCGCGCTTCGGGCTCCGGATGCGAGGAAAAAATACCGTATGAACCTTTTTGGTCCAAATCATCCAGCTTTTTCAGCGTGAGCAGCATGGAATACGGGTTGTAACCTGCCCGGAGGCTTTGGTAAAATCCCAGTTGATCAGCCTCGCGCTCGTCCGAGCGGCTGTATCCGGCCATGATGGCGTTATAGGCAAGGTTTTGCAAAAGCACCCCCCGGTCGCCAAACACCGCGCCAAAAAGCAGGCTTACCGCCAGGCTTTTTTCCATTTGCTTAACACTGTGGCGTTTGACAATATGTCCGATCTCATGGCTAATAACGCCGGCAAGCTCATCATCGGAAGGCATATAGTCCACCAGGCCCTTAAATATGTAAATAAAGCCTCCCGGTATCGCCAGGGCGTTTACCTCTTTGGCGTTGAGCACGCGAAAGGAGTACGGGAGATCCTTGCGGTCAGCTACCGCCGCGATGCTTGCCCCAATGCGCGCCACCCGGTCCTGCAGCGCCTGATCCTCGACCAGGCCGTATTTTTTTTCGAGTTCTTGGGCTACGCTTCTACCAATCGAGATTTCTTCCTTGGTGCCGATTAACGCGGCCTCTGCCAGCGGTACGCTGTATATGCTATACAAAACGATTATGCCAAAAAGCAATTTGGCGGCACGGCGAAACATCATCCAGCCAGCTCCTCCGTGAATATGGTGAAGGTTATTGTGATAAAATTCGACTTTAATCGTCAATATCCTGCCTCTGCCAGGATACCCATTAAGAAGGTGTGCAGCGGCTGTCAGGGCGGCACCTGAATATCAGGCGTAAGACTAATCATAGATAAGCTTGCAGCAATCGGTTTAAGCGGCGACGGACTTTGCGCCACGTTTTGAATGCGCTTTCCCGCCGTTCATACGCCCCGCGCGCCTGCCAGCCGATTAACAGTCCCGCCTCGCGGTGAAGCGCCCGGCTTGATTTGCCGGCAAGCAAAGCGTTAAGCGTTGCGGCGGTCGAACGGGCATCCCGCAGAAATCCGAGCGCATCTTGCATTTTTTTCAGCTTTTCGATCAGGTCTTCCGCCGGCACGCCCGGAAGCTCGACGGTGTCCAGACAATAGCGCAGCTTTTTCCCTTCGATGCGCAGCCGGTGCAGCACGTCCATATCCGCGAAGTCCGGCGCCTTGCCGAACTCCAGCATATCCTGCATCCATTCCCCCGCACGCTTGACGATAAATTGCCTGCAGCCGCCGACGTCAGCCAAAGCCGTCTCCAGCCACGACCACAAGCGGAGAAACATCGGCGTGGCGCTGCCTCGCGCCAGTTCCGGCATGATGGTCTGCATCCGCGCGGCGCGCTCGTCACTCAGCACGGCAATAAGCCATTGCTGGCCGCGCAGCGCGAGAGCGCCGCTGGCAATCATAGCCTGCCAGGCTTCCAGCAGCACGTCAATATCCCGGACAGGCCCGAACAACCGTGACCACTCCCTAAGCTCCTGCTGGAAGGCGGTGCATTCCTCCTCCGGCAGCAGCGGCCGGAAAAAGGCTAACAGCGCCCTGAGCCGGCGCAGTTTTACCCGCAGCCGATGCAGATTTTCCGACGCGGCGCTGTCTGTCAGCAGACGCGTCTGCCATTTTAGCACGCCATGCAAGGCTTCGATTAAGAGGCGGCGGGCGCCGCCGTCCGTTTGCCCGGGAGCGGCCGCCGGAGCAGGCTTCTTTTTAGGCGGCTGACGCTCCAGTCCCGCCAGTACCAGTCCGCGGTGATATTTGCTCCGTTCTTCAAACAATAGCGGCACCCTGGCGGCAAGGTCGGCGGCCAAATCCAGCAAGACCGGCAAACTTCCAGATTTGAGCTCCAGCTCAATTTCCTGAATTGGCTCTTGCTTATCCCCGGCAATAATCGCGCCCCGGTCAATAACCAGTTCAATCGCCGTAGCCACATCCGGGCGCAGCATGGCCGCATGGCGGTCAAAACGGGTGGAAAACAACATTTCCAAAGGTTTGTCGCCTACCAATTCGGCTAATTCCTTCCCCACCGGCGTGCCGGCGAAAGTCGTTACAAGCGAGTCGGGAGCGTCAATTTCCACTTCCCATTCGCTGCGCTGATGCAGCCCGCCCGCCGCAGACCCGCCGCCTTTGACGGCGGCAATGCATTTGCCGTTTTCGCAGCGAATGCGGTAAGCCAGCCGGGCTTGCTGCAAATCACGTTCCTTGGTATCAAAATATTGCGCTTCCAGTATTTCATGCCGCCACGCCTGAACATCGGCAAGTCCGTTCTCAGCCGCCCACGCCATAACCTCGCGCCAGCGGCTTGCGTCCGCCAGCCGCAGCTTCAGTTCAATTTCCCTATTCCCGCCCATCTCTTTGCCTCCCAGCCTTATACTACCAGACAAGTTTGACATGGCACGCCTTATTCCTGTTTACGGCTTTTTAATTTGCGCGCAAAGGCCTTCGCGGCCTTTAGGAGCAGCCCGTCCCGCACGGCAACAGCGTCATGCGGGCACAGTTCCTGACAGCAGTAGCAGCGGATGCACTTGCCCAGATCGATGCGGGCTTTGCCGTCAACCAGCGCAATGGCGCCTGGCGGGCAATGCTCGGCACAGCGGCGGCAGCCGGCGCAATGCGATTCAATCAACGGGCTTGCCGTTAGCTGCTGCTGGCCAATCGCAACCAGCCAAGCAGGCAAACGGTCTTCGAGCGTAGCAAATGTTGCCGGCGGCTTAAAGGCGTGTCGTACTTCCCGCCCGGAGCCTTCAATTTCAATCTCCGTGAGCGGCGGCGTCAAACCCAGCGCCAGCGCCCTGGCCCCGACCGGCAGCTTGGCGCCGTCAAACCCCATGATCTCGGCCATAACCATATCCACCGCATAGCCATTTTCTCCGGCCAAAAGGACCCCGGCGTGCCGCGGCGACCCATTGCGCGGTCCGTTGCCTTCCATGCCGACGATGCCGTCCACGATATACAGCACCGGCTTGATGACACTGTTCAAATCGATGAGCATGGCGGCAAAGTCGGGCCGTCGTTTCATGCGCAGGTGAAACTGCGCTTTATGCGTGCCCACAATAAAGCCAAACTGGTTTTTTACCGCGCCCGTTATGCCCATAAACGTATGGTTTTTCATCTTCGCCAGGGAAATCACTTTGTCAACCTGGCTAAAAACCTTGGCCACGCTGAGCTTCTTTAGGACTAACCCGTCCGGATGAGCGACATCCATACTTTCATCAAAGCTAAGAATTGCCGCCCCCTCCTCGCGGCAGACCGTGAGTATGCCGCACCTTTCAAGCGCCCTAAACGTGCTGCTCACCCCCGGCGAATCGCCGACAAACGGCACGGCTTGAGCCGCTTTCACCGCCTTGATCATCGCCCGCATAACCTCGGGATGGGTATTCACCGCCTTCTCCGGCGGCATACCCTCGACCAGATTGGGTTTCAGCAATATTTTCTCTCCCGGCCGAACAAACCTCTCCCAGCCGCCCAGCCCGGCAAGCAGTTCCTTTATCGCGCTCGCCACCACATCCGGGTGATAGCTGTCCGCTTTGGCAACAATTACCTTCATAGTATCCTCCATGCTGCGTTGTATCTATATTGTTTCCACGCGCTACGAGAAATGCCCTTTATATGCAAAAAGCGGCTTTCGCCGCCGGGAAAGGGGATAAGGTTATTAGCACTTTCAGTCCCCATTAGCCGGGGAAGGTTGATGCAACGCAAACAATATCCCTGTCCCCCTGTTTTTTCTGTTTTTTAAACCACCTTTTTAACGGCTATCAGTCTCCCGCCGCTTTGAAGTTATAAAGCGGTTTGATAATCTTAAGGATATCTACCGCCGGCGCCATGTTGGCTATGATTTCTTCCATCGGCTTATAGGCGGCAGGGGCTTCGTCAAGCGTATCTTTAGAGACAGTGGTAGTATAAATCCCGGTCATCGATTTTTTAAACGCCTCGAGGGAAAGGCTTTTGCGGGCATGCGTTCTGCTCATCAGCCTGCCCGCACCGTGCGGGGCGGAATTGTTCCAGTCCTCATTGCCTTTGCCCACGGCGATAATACTGCCGTCCCTCATATTGATGGGTATAATTACGGTCTCGCCCTTTTTGGCGGAAATAGCGCCTTTGCGCAGCATCATTTCGTCAAGATCGATGTAATTATGAATGGTGCTGAAACTGCCTTCAACGCGGAAGCCCATTTCACGGGTTATGACCTCGGCAATCGCTTTGCGATTATATGCCGCATACTGCTGCGCGATGCGCATATCATGCAGATACTCTTCGACTGCATCACCCGTCAGAAAAGCCAGGTGCTTATTAACCTTAGCTTTGGCGGCCTTAAGCCGTTGCTGAATTTCTTTTTCCCGTCCGGCAGCCTTGCATTCTTTTATAATCGCTTCGCTTATTTGCTGTAAAATTTCTTTACTCGCGCGCTCCTGATAATGTTCGGCTATTTGCTTGCCTAAATACCGGCTGCCCGAGTGAATGACGAGATAAAGATCGCCTTCATCGTCAACATTGACCTCGATAAAATGATTGCCGCCGCCCAGCGTCCCGATGCTGAGCCTAGCTCTCACCGTATTCACGGCTTTTCTGCAGCGCAGCCGGTCAAGGTTAATGCCGGCATTATACTCATGCGGCTTTGCGCGCACGGCAAAGCCGCTGGGCACAAACGTCTTTATCACTTGATCCAGTTTGGCAAAATCAATCTTGGTCTTGCCCAGCCGGCTAACGTACATGCCGCAGCCGATATCCACGCCGACCATGTTGGGCACGACCTTGTCTTTAATCGTCATGGTCGTGCCAATGGTACAACCCATGCCGGCATGAGTATCAGGCATGATACGGATGCGGCTGCCGCTGGCGAATTCCTGATTGCACAGCTCTAAAATTTGCTGGGCGGCTTTTTCTTCGATGTTATCAGTGAAGACAAGCGCTTGGTTGTATTGGCCTGTGATGAGTTGCATAAACACTCCATCGCTAAAGTTAATGTATTTCGGGGTGCGACAATTTTGCTGCACGCTCGCTAGCCAAATTTGCAACCTGGCGAAGATGCGAACTTAATAGCTGCCATTCTTGCTCGGGCAACAATTCTTTGGTCACCGGGTTTTCCTTGGTATGGCCGTAATAGATCAATTAAATCACCTATATCGTCCCCTTTAACGCGAGGAAATTTTACTATATTATTCCATATTTTTTATTATTCCCCTTCATTTTACTGAATTTTCATATATAAGGACGTGATAATACAGCGCGTCCGTTTCTTAAGCCGAAAGGATTTGCCGGTTCCAACGCGAATAGGCACAGTAGCAGGGTTGCCGCGAACACAATCTGTTTTTTGGGGCGGGCGGTTTATGGATGGGAGAATTTTGCGGATTGTTTGTTTGTTTATGCTTGTGCTGGCTGTCTGCACGGGATGCGCTTCTTGGCCAAGCAAGGGCAAGTACATCGATTTCAAAAAGACGGAAACGCCGCCGGCTGCACCTTCCGTCAATGCGGATGCACCGGCTTTGCGTGTAGCGATTTCCTCCGTCCTGCTGCCGCAGGAAACAGTTGTGCATTACCGTTCTATCGCCAATTTCCTCGGCAGGCAGGTTGACAGGCCGGTAATTTTGATTCAGCGCCGAAGTTATGCCGAGATTGCCATACTGCTCTTGAATGGCGGCGCGGACATCGCCTTCTTCTCATCAGGAGGCTATGCGAACTACAGCGGCTTTGACGAAATTGAGATGCTGGCGTCGCAGCAGCGGATGAGCCTGCCGTATTATCAGGGGTATATCCTGGTGGCAAAGGACAGCAAGATCAGGGACATAGCCGATCTCAAAGGCAAGACTGTTGCATTTACCGACCCGCTAAGCTACTCCGGCTATACGTTTTTAGTGCATATGCTGCAGCAAATAAACCAGACCCCGGAAACATTCTTCGGGCGCTATATCTACACATACAGTCATGACAATTCCTTTCGCGCGGTCGCCAACAAAGTTGTAGACGCTGCGCCTGTCAGCAGGGTAGTCTACGACCGGGCTAAGCAAAAACAGCCCGAACTGGCGGAAGCGGTCAGAATTATCGCGGTTTCGCCGCCGGCCGGGATCGGCCCGGTGGTAGCCGGCAAAAGCGTAAGCCCGGGCCAGCGGGAAATTTTGCGCCAAGCCCTGCTCACCATGCATGAAAATCCGGATATGCAGCCGGCGCTTGAAGGGCTATCGATTGACCGGTTTGTGCCGCCTCAGCTCGAGTTGTTTGACCCCATTCGGCGGATGCTGCGCGAAAAGAGAGACCAGTTATGATGATGCCACGGCTGTCGATTTATTACCAGATATTGGCGATGGCGCTGTTTATCAT
>JAOACF010000017.1:0-13372 GCA_026417995.1 Negativicutes bacterium | reverse complement strand
GGCCTACAGCATGCAGCAGTCGGTGTTCACGCTGGCGCTGCCGCTCGGCGACTTCGCAAAAGCTTATGATGGCCCTGCGACCGATCCGAAGGACGTCGAAGCACAGAACAAGAAGCTGCAGGAGCAGCTGCAGAAGCGCGGCGTGGATATTGCCACCCACGTAGCGTTGGCCGGCGGCAATTACGTGCTGATGGAAGATCTGTATAATCTCTATGAATTGGCTGCTCAGACGGCGGGAAGCAGCGAAGATGTGCGCTATATTCTGATTGTTGACAGTAACAAGCGTTTGCTGGCGCATACATTTGCCGGCGGCATACCCAAAGGACTGCTGAATGATATGCAGGATGTTACCGCGCAAAAAATATCGGTATTTAATTCCAACGAAGGGGTCATTCACGATATTGTTGTACCCATTGAAAATGGCGCGGTCGGGTATGTCCGGGTCGGCATGACCGAGGAGTATGCGCGAAAATTGATTAATCAGCATAGCAGGGACGTACTTATTATTATCCTGGTTATTTGCGCCCTGGCGGTATTTTTATCCAGCCAGATATCGGCGCGCATTACCCAGCCCATTCGCAGCCTAGCGGAAGTTGCCGAAGCGATAACGCGGGGCAATCTTGAAATTCGGGCCAATATTCATAACAGCGGCGAAGTTGGCAAGCTGGCCGCCGCGTTTAACGAAATGGCCGCCAGTCTGATAAAGGCAAGCGCTGATAAGGAAGTCCTGCTGGGAGAGCTGCGCGCCAAAGAGCAATTGCGCGATACGTTGATTGCCAAATTGATGACGGCGCAGGAAGACGAGCGCAAGCGGATCTCCCGCGAGCTGCACGACGAAACAAGTCAGGCGCTGACCTCGCTGATGCTGACCATGCGGGTTTTGGCGGAAGATGCGCCGAATCAGGAGCAAAAGGACGCTTTGCTGCTGGGGCGTGACGTCGCCGCCAATATTCTGCGGGAGGTCCGCGATCTGGCAACTGAGCTCAGGCCGCCGGCGCTCGATGATCTGGGGTTAACCGCCGCTTTAGAGCGGCATATCGAGAAATTCGCCAGCCGCCACGGGCTAGACATTGAGCTGAACACGTCGGGCCAGCAAACCGCGATTGATGATCAAATTGCCGTGGCCATTTACCGGATTGTGCAAGAGAGCCTCAACAACGTCGTGAAACACGCCGGCGCTACTGCCGTTTCCATTGACATAGCCTTTTTGCCTGATCAGATCACCGTCAAGATCGCCGACAACGGCCGGGGAATATCATACGCCGATCTTGTGCGTGCCCAGCAGGAAAACCGGCTTGGCATATATGGCATGCGTGAACGGGTGGAACTGCTGCAGGGCAGGTTAGACATCACCCGCTCTCCTCAGGGCGGTACTGAGCTCTACATTGCCATTCCGCAATACCACGCGCCGAAAGGAGGGTCAGCGTGAAACAAAAGCTCAAGGTGCTATTGGCCGATGACCATAAACTGCTACGCTCCGGCCTGAAGCTGCTGTTGCAGCGGAATCCGGACATACTGGTAGCAGGCGAGGCGGAGGACGGCGAACGGACGATCCAACTCTACGAGCAGCTTAAGCCGGATATTGTGCTCTTAGACCTCTCCATGCCCAATATGGGGGGAATTGAATGTCTCCGGGAAATCAAAAGCCGTTTTCCTGAGGCCAAGGTAATTGTGCTGACGATGCACGAGGATCAGAATTATATCAAGCGGGCCATGCAGGCAGGCGCCGCCGCTTATGTGCATAAGAGCGCGGCGGACACGGATTTGTTTAAAGCGATTGAGGCCGTTGCGGCAGGCGGCATTTATCTCAGTCAGCAAGATTCCAAGCTGTTGCTGCACGTTTTGCTGAACCGGGAACAGGAAACGATTGACAAAAATGCTCCCTACGTTCTATTGAGCCCCCGGGAACGAGAGGTTTTGCGCCTTGTTGCCCACGGATACTCGCTGGCCGAGGTCGCGGAAAAGCTGTCACTGAGCATTAAAACAGTGGACACGTATAAAGTGCGGCTAATGGAGAAACTGAAGGCAACCAAAAGGAGCGAGCTGGTAAGTTATGCCCTGAAATACGGTCTATTGTCACCTGAATAGCACATATGTCAGGTTTTTTTCCGACAGCAAATTGAGGGTTTTTTCCGATACATTACAGCCTTAAATTGTGTGATAATTTAGAGAAAGCACAATTAGGCTGTTTTTTCATGCACAAAAACTACAAGGAGGGTTTAGGTATGATTAAAAAAAGCGCTCTTTTATTGGCAACCGTCATGTTCTTCAGCATCCTGCTCGCAGGCTGCGGCGGCAGTGACAAAGCGGCGTCGCCCGCCCCGGCGGCAGGCGGCAAGAAACTTATCATCTACACATCCATGAAGGAATCGCTTATCAGCGGCATAGTTGAAGGGTTTAAAAAGAAACACCCCGGCATCGAGGTAGATTATCAGTCTGCCGGCGCCGGCAAGCTCATGGCCAAGATCGCAGCCGAACGGCAGAGCGGCAAAATTCTCGCCGACATTATTTGGACCAGCGAAGTGCCTGATTTCTACAGCATGAGGAAAGAGGGCATCCTGGAACAATACAAGACGCCGCTTATCAATGAGCTAGTAAACCCCTTTACCGATTATGACGGCCATTTTACCGCAGCCCGCCTGGGAACGCTCGGTATAGCCATCAACACTGACAAAATTAAGACCCCGCCTGCTCAGTGGTCCGATCTTTTAAAACCGGAATATAAAGGAGCTTTCGCCATCGCAGATCCCGCCCTGTCGGGAACGGCCTACATGAGTGTTGCTTTATTGGAAAAGCAGTTTGGCTGGGAGTTCTTTGAAAAGCTGCGGGCAAACGGCGCAAGAATTGGCAAAGGCTCCGGCCAGGTCATCGACGATACCGCCTCGGGCGAACTTGCCGCCAGCCTTGCCGTTGACTACATCACCAACGACAAGATTGCGAAAGGCGCGCATATGGCTCTTTACTATCCGCCCGAACTCCTGCTGGCGCCCAGCCCGGTGGCAATATTCAAGGGAAGCCCTAACCTCGACGCGGCGAAAAAATTCGTCGACTATCTTTTAAGCAAGGAAGCTCAGACGCTGATTGCCGCCGAAGGGACGCTGTCCGTGCGCAATGATGTGAAGACGCCGGAAAAATTCAAAATGCCCGAGCCTGCTGACGCTTTGAAGCGCTCCATTAAGATCGATTATGTGCAAATGATGGCGTCCAAAGAAGCGACCATCAAGAAGTTTACGGAAATAATGCAGGGCAAGAAGTGATTAGGTAAGCCTCCTGCTGCTGTGGCGGGACGGATAGGTTCCGTTCCGCCGTTTTTTTACCTGTTTTATCAAGAGTTTGCTTTTCTGGGGAGGGTAGAGTATGGAAATCATTCGCATCGAAGGCATAGCTAAAAGTTACGGCAACCATCAGGTACATCAAAACCTCACACTCTCCATTGAACGGGGCGAGTGTTTTACGCTGCTGGGCCCGTCGGGCTGCGGCAAGACCGTGCTGCTGCGGCTGATTGCAGGTTTCGAAACGCCGGATGCCGGAAGAATAACCATTGCTAATACCGTTGTTACCGATCCGGCGGCGGGTATACATATCCCTCCTGATCAAAGAGGGCTGGGAGTTGTCTTTCAGGATTACGCCGTTTGGCCGCACATGACGGTGTTCGAAAATGTCGCATATCCTTTGAAAATTGCCAAACGGCCGGAAAATGAGCTGAAAAACCGTGTCATGGAAATAGTCGAAATGGTCGGGATGAAAGGACTGGAGCGCCGTCTGCCGTCGGAACTTTCCGGCGGCCAGCAGCAGCGGGTGGCTTTGGCCCGCGCGCTTATCGCCAATTCGTCCCTGCTGCTCTTGGATGAGCCGCTGAGCAATCTTGACGCCAACCTGCGCGAGGAGATGCGTTTTGAGATAAAAGAATTGCAGCGCAAGCTGAATGTAACCGTTCTCTACGTTACGCACGACCAAGAGATCGCGCTGGCTATTTCGGACCGCCTGGCAATCATGGATCAGGAGGGCAAGGTGCGTCAGATCGGCAACCCCTGGGAGATTTTTGAACGCCCGGCAGATCCCTTTGTCTTTAACTTTATGGGTATAGCGAACTTTGTCCCGGTACGGCGAGCCGGGGAAGCCTACTTGGTAGGAAACGGCGAGCAGATTATTCCGTGGGAACCGCCCAAGGGCGATGCCCCCAAGTGGATCGCAGGCTTTCGCCCCTCGGACGTGCAAATCGCCCCGCAAGGAGCCGGCCTTCGGGGCACGGTAAAGCGCGCCAGCTTCCTGGGGGCGATGATGGATTATCTCATTGAAGTAGACGGCGCGCATCTGCGTACCAGTATTGAGACTCATGAGGCTGTTGCCAGGGGGCTTATGTTCAAAGAGGGGGAAAACTGCGTGATCAGTTTCCGGGACCTCCTCTGGTTCAACGCTGACAGTCTGGCGGAGGTGGTGAAGCAATGAGCACAAGCACGCAAAAAATGATAACTCCCGCTGGCAATACGCTCGCACCCAAAAGCAGTTTTGGCGTAGCGCAAATCATGCTCTTTCTCTCAATCGCCATTCTGGTTATTGTGGTGGCTGTGCCGGTTCTGCTGATCTTTTTCAACGCGTTCTGGGTAAACGGCGAGTTCAACTTAAGAGACGTTGTCAAGATCATACTGGAACCGGAGACGTATAAGGCGCTGATAAATTCGCTGATTATCGCCAGCGGCACCACGCTCGGCAGCACAATCGTCGGCACTTTTTTCGCCTGGCTGGTGACACGCACCGACCTTCCCTATAAGACCTTTATGAAATCGATGTTCTTAGTGCCCTTCATGCTCCCCTCGTTTATCGGCGCCCTTGCCTGGAAAATGCTGCTTTCGCCGCATTCCGGGTTTATCAATAAGTTTTTCATCAATCATTTCGGCTTCACCGGCCCGCTATTCGACATCTACAGTTATTGGGGCATTATTCTTGTAGAGGTTATGTACTTGTTTCCCTTTGTTTTCATCCAGGTGTGCGGCGCGCTTGAACGCATGGACCCGACGCTGGAAGAGTCTGCCCGCATATCGGGAGCGGGGCTTTTCACCATCACCCGGAAGATTACAATTCCTTTAGTACTGCCAAGCATCCTCTCCGGCGCGCTTTTAATCATGCTCTACTCAATGGCGCACTTCGGCACGGTCGCTGTCCTGGGCATCGAAAACGGCATATTCAATATCCCGACGCTAATTTACCAGCGGATACACCAAAGCGGCGGCAGCTTTGACTCTATCCGGACAGGCACGGTGCTGGCGACTGTGCTGGTAGTATCAGCTGCATTAATCATCTGGCTGCAGCGGAAAATATTGAGCAAAGGCAATTATCAGATTATCGGCGGCAAGAGCTTCCGACCAATGGAGCTGAAACTGCGCACCCTGCGTATCCCGCTGTTTATCTTCTGCCTTGTTTATATTGGCTTTACCATTGTTCTGCCCACGGTGGTCATCTTCCTTGTAGGCGGACTCAAAACCTACGGGCTGCCCTTCACTTGGGAAAACCTTTCGCTGAAAAATTATAAGTTCATCCTTTTTGACTATAAGGTAACCAAAGACGCCATTTGGAACAGCATAACGCTCGGCTTGGGGGCGGCACTCATTACCATGTTCGCCGGCGGGATGATTTCCTATGTCATTGTCAAAATGAAGGTGCGCGGCAAGGGCATCTTGGAGTTTTTGGGAATGCTGCCCTTCTCGGTTCCCGGTTCGGTAATCGCCCTCGGCGTGATCCTTGCCTGGGGCGGCAAATATGGCATCAATCTCTACAATACCATTTGGATCATTTTGGTGGCCTATATTGCCCGCTATATGGCCTTCTCCCTCAAAGCCAACTCGGCGGCTTTGGAGCAGGTGCATGACTCTCTGGTGGAGGCGGCCCGCTCTTGCGGCGCTTCCATGTGGCAGACCCTGAAGGATATTGTGCTGCCCCTTGTTCGCCCCGGAATGCTGGCAGCCTTCTTCCTGATCTTCCTCCCCTCTCTGCGCGAACTGACTGTTTCCATTATGCTGTACGCGCCGACCACCCGCACCATCGGCGTTGCCATCTACACATTGAATGAGGACGGGGAAACCGTGGTTTCGGCGGCCTTAGCCGGAATTGCCCTGATACTGATTATTGTGGGCGATACGCTGATCAACCGATTTACCAAAAAGGCAGGTGCGTAAACGAGATGTCGCATATTCGCTTAGTGAATGTCACAAAAAAATTCGGCGAGGTTACCGCCGTCAATGCGCTGAGCCTGGAGATCGGCAAAGGGGAGTGCTTTTCAATGCTCGGGCCGTCCGGCTGCGGTAAAACCACCACTCTCCGTATGGTGGCAGGGTTCGAGGACTTAAGTGATGGGGAGATTTACGTTGGGGATCGTCTTCTCTCCTCCCCCGAGCGTAATTATTATCTGCCGCCGGAAAAGCGCAACTTTGGCATGGTTTTTCAGGCCTTCGCGATTTGGCCGCATCTGTCGGTTTATGAGAATGTCGCTTTTCCGCTGCGCATCCGCAAACTGCCTGCTGCTGAAATTGAGAAACGGACCAATGACGCTCTGCGTTCGACAAATCTTTTGCAGGTAGCGGCAGACAGCCCGGCGAACCTTTCGGGAGGCGGCAAGCAGCGGGTCGCGCTGGCCCGGGCGCTGGCCATCAATCCGGATGTTATGCTTTTGGATGAGCCGCTCTCCAGCTTAGACCCGCATCTTAGGGAAGAGATGCGGTTTGAGATTAAGGACTTGCAGCGAAAATACGGTTTTTCCATTATCTATGTAACGCACGACCAAGCCGAAGCTATGGCTCTTTCCGACCGCATCCTGGTAATGAAATCAGGCGTGGTGCAGCAAATCGACACCCCGCTCAATGTCTACACCAACCCTGCCAATAAGTTCGTCTTCAGTTTTATCGGCCTTTCAAACTTCTTGGATATTGTCTGTACGGACGGCAAGGCCTTTGTGCGCGGCAGCAATGCGCCGCTGCCGGAAAACCTGACCCCGCCTGAAGATAAGCGCGGCAAAAAGGCGCTTTCCCTGGCAAGCCGTCCGTCAGAGATTGATTTTGTCAGCGAAAACACTAGCGGGGCACTGCGCGGCGTCGTCAACCGCAAGGCGTTTTTGGGCGAAATTATCGACTATCAAATAAAAATCGGCGAACAAGAGATCCGGGTGCAGAAAGGGCGCCGTGCCCCCGGCCCCGAGCCCGGCGAGGCATGTTCCGTGCGCATGCTGCGGCCCTTCTGGTATGCCGGGGAAGAGTAGTGCTGATGAACATTCATGTTTGTTTTTTGCCATCCGAAGCGCGCGGAGTAGATTTAGCTAATACAGTCTCAATCGTGCTTGATATCTTCCGGGCAACCACCTGCATAACTGCGGCAATGGCTAATGGCTGTGTGGCGATTTACCCTGTCTTAACGGTTGAGGACGCCCTACAGATTGCAGCTAAGAACCCCGGTTTCCTCCTAGCCGGCGAACGTCTGTCCATCCAAATTGAAGGTTTTAATCTTGGCAACTCTCCTTATGATTTCCGCCCGGAAAACGTGCAGGGACGTCAGGTAATCATGACAACCACCAACGGGACAGCCGCCATCCGTGCTACCGAAGGCTCGTACCGGACATTTATCGGCTCCTTTTTAAACGCAGCTGCTTTATGCCGGCAAGCGGCGCGGTATGGCAAAGACCTACTCATTATCTGTGCAGGGACAGAACAGTTATTTTCGCTCGAAGATGCGCTTTGCGCCGGCTACCTGGTCACACTGCTTCAATGCGAAGCTCCCGCCGCGGAGTTGACGGATGCCGCTCAAGCGGCGATGCTGCTTTATCTTCAGGCGCAAGACGACTTAATCAGCGTTGCCAAAAACGGCAAGAACGGCAAACGCCTATATCGCTTGAACCGGGCTAGCGATATAGAATATTGCTTGAGGAAAAATTGTGTAAATGTTGTACCCAGCTATCACAGCGGCAGCATACGGCTGTAGCATGCGGGAAGCGGCGGTACAAAATCCGCCGCTTCCTCTTTTGTCTGATATTATTCTTCCGGCTTTGCTTTTTTGGTTTTTAGCCGCAGCGCGCCGAACCGTTTCAACATCTGCCAGTTGGCATACCACTGAAGTCTTCCCTCGGGCGGCGCAAGGCTGGTAAGGGTGAAGGCCATGGCCGAAGATGGTTTCAGCGGCAGAATGACGTCGCCGATGCGTGCGCCCCAATGGCTTAAGTACGGTTCATGGCCAATGATGATCAATGTTCCTTCGCGGTCAAATTCCTTAAGTTCGGCGGACAGTTCATCAAAGCTGCCGCTCGCCAGCGCCTTTTTGGCGATTACCGGTACGCCTTTGACGGCCTTGGCCACCAGCTCCGCCGTTTGCAGCGCCCGTTTAACGGGACTGGTCCAAATCGTTACCGGGACGCCAGGGTCAAGCAGCGCCATTAACCCTTTAGCCGCCGCCATCGTTTTTTCCCGCCCTTTGGCGGTAAGCTCCCGCTCATCGTCCTGCAGGCGGCTGCCCCGTTCTTCGGCTTTACCGTGGCGCATCAGTACCAATTCCATGCTTTCCGCTCCTTTCCGTTTGGGCCGCGGCAATCGCGGCGCCTAATCCTGAACCGTCTCTTACCAGTTTTAGCATAACCTGGCCGGCCTTAGCGGCCAGCAATTCCTGTAAAGCAATTTCTACCTTGCGCCTGTAACCGGGCATCTTGTCAAACAGCGCACCGTCCACCGCAATGATATGCTCCTGCTCCAGCGCCGGATCGATATGCGCCAGCACGCCCACAAAGGTGGCAGCAACCAGCCGGGCCGACCGGGCTGTAACCAGTTCGGCCACGGCGCGATAGATAATATCCTGCCCATCGGCGAGCCAGCCGGCAAGGTCTACAGTTGATAACGAATAAGGCCGGCTGAATATATTCCCGCCCAATGCAACCAATCCCCGCTCAGCCAGATCGGTCAGCATCAGCCGAGCAATCTCCCCGAGATACCTGCCTGCGGCCATTTTTTCCAGCCGCTGCTGCCCCGGGTTCTCACTGGCGGCATCCAGCAAGTTGTCGTAAGGCGAAAAAGGCAGCAGGTCAAAATTGCCGGACTCCATGTTGATAATCATGGGTTTGCCGCTTAAGGTCAGGCGCGGTTCGAGATAACAAGTATTATGTCCGGTGCCGCAGATGGAGGCAATATCCGCTTGGGGATGGGTGTACGCCGCCGTCAGCAGCGTACCGACGGTGTCATTCAGAATGGCAACCGGTATGACATCAACGCCTGCTTCTTTAAGCGCCGCATACAGCAGGCGGTTAATATCCTCGCCTTCAACGCCGGGGATCGCAATTTCTTTGGTCCAGCGGATGAGCTCCGCCTGATTGCGGCTGTACTGGCGGCAAGGAAAGGAAAATGTATGCCCCAGGAGATAACGGCCGCCGGCGGCAATTTCGCCAATCATCGCCGCAATAAAGCGAAACAGCGCTATGCCATTGGGCGCCGGCGGCAGTTTGCGGTCGATACGGCGCACAATCTCCGGCCGGCCGTCCTGAAGTTCGATCAGCATCACCCGCAGATTGGAGCCGCCGAAGTCAAGCGCTACATACCTCCCCCGGTCGGTTACGGCAGGCGGCTCCAGAAAAGACGGCAGCATTTTCAGCGAACCGCCTTCTCCGGACAGCCCCTGCACCATCGCCTGTTTAAAATCGGCGGCAATCAGCCGCAACCCTGCGGCATCCAAAGCAAAACTCCCGTAAATATCTGCCGGCAATAAGGGCATGCCACTTCCTCTTTCTATAGGATATTCCAGTTGCCACGGTGATGCAGCCTAAGAGACTGCTATACGAGAAGCCAACGATTACGCTTAGTATTCGTTGGCTTCCTCCGTGCTACGCCTTGTCGGCGGCCATTTGTATAAAGTATTGGTGAATGCGGTCATCTTGGGTTAGTTCCGGATGAAAGGCAGTGACCAAGATCTTATCTTGACGGGCGATTACGATCTTTTCGTTGACTTTGGCCATCACGGCAACCTGCGGCCCGACCTGTTCAATATATGGCGCGCGAATGAAAACCGCTCTGACGGGTTCCGCCCCAAATTCCGGGACATAAAGATCGGCTTCAAAGCTTTCGCGCTGGCGGCCAAAGGCATTGCGCCGGACAACGGCGTCCATCAGCCCGAGCCGCGGCTGATCGCTGCCGATGATTTCCCGGCACAGCAAAATCATCCCGGCGCACGTTCCGTAAAGGGCCATCCCCTGGGCGTATCTCGCCTTGATTTTGTCCATCAGTCCCCAGTCAACCATCATTTTGCCGATGGTTGTGCTTTCTCCGCCGGGAATGACCAAGCCGGCGACATCATCCAGCTCGTCCGGGCGTCTGATTTCGATAGCTTCCGCCCCGCAGCGCTCGAGCGTCCAGCGATGCTCGCGGAAGGCGCCCTGAAGCGCGAGTACTCCGATTTTCATTACCAGCCGCGCTCCTGCATTCTTTGCGCTTCGGGAATGGTCGAGATTTCAATGCCCACCATCGGTTCGCCCAAGTCTTTCGACACCTCGGCCAGCACTTTGGGATCATTGTAGTAGGTAGTTGCCGCCACAATGGCTTTGGCCCGCTTGGCAGGGTCGCCCGACTTAAAGATGCCCGAGCCGACAAAGATGCCGTCGCAGCCAAGCTGCATCATCAGTGCAGCATCTGCAGGGGTGGCAATACCGCCGGCGGCAAAATTAACAACCGGCAGGCGGCCTAACTTTTTAGTTTCTTTCACCAGTTCCAGCGGCGCCGCGATATTCTTGGCAAAGGCAGCGACTTCATCGTCTGGCAGGTTTTGCAGCAGGCGAATTTCACTATTCACCATGCGAATATGCTTCACCGCCTCGACTACATTGCCTGTTCCCGGCTCGCCTTTGGTGCGAATCATCGCCGCGCCTTCAGCAATTCGGCGCAGGGCCTCGCCCAAGTTTTTCGCGCCGCAGACAAAAGGCACTTGAAACTTGTTCTTGTCGATGTGAAATTTGTCGTCGGCAGGCGTGAGCACTTCACTTTCATCTATGTAGTCAACGCCTAACGATTCCAGTATCTGCGCCTCAACAAAGTGACCAATGCGCGCTTTGGCCATAACCGGAATCGTGACAGCATCCATAATCCGCTGAATAACCGTAGGATCGGCCATGCGGGCGACACCGCCGGCGGCCCGGATGTCAGCCGGTACCCTTTCCAGCGCCATAACAGCGCAGGCGCCTGCCGCTTCCGCGATTTTAGCCTGCTCCGGAGTGGTAACATCCATTATTACGCCGCCTTTAAGCATCTCGGCTAATCCGGCCTTGACCCGGAAAGTCCCTTGTTCCATAGTAACATTCCTCCCATTACACTCATCAAGCAATAACATGGCAACATATTCAATATATTATACGACAGCGGCAGTCCTTTTCCTTCCCTAAAAAAACCAAAATATGATCATGTTTTCCTACTTATGTCCTATTGTTTCCGAAAACAACTCCCCACTATAATGAAAATAGCAACCATTAGGGAGGCTTCCGGAATGGATAAAGTCACGCTTTCATCCGTAGTTGCAAAAGCGCCGAATGACATCGTCGGCCTCATGGTAATGAAAAAAGCCATGAACACCGCGAAGCAAGACGGGCAAAATATGGTGAACCTGATCGCATCCACTTTGCCGCACTTGGGAAAAAATATAGACATAAAAATTTAAGGGCAGTTAATGTCGACTGCCCTTAAATTTTTTTATTGTTTTAAAGAGCTTCACTTTAGTTTCTATTTTTTGAGCTTAGCCCTGACCGCCCGCACGATTTCGCGGGCAAAAGGGCCCAAGTCATCATTCGTATATGCCTTGAGTATCCCGGCAGCGACTTGCCGTATGGCGCTTTTGATGACATTGGAATCCGTGACGCCGCCGCCGATCAGCGTTTCTTCGATAGCGACCGCCGCCTCCAGCGCTTTCTGCGCGGCAATGGTATTAATCGCCGTCACGCTGTCCGCTTTGCCGATAATGATATCGCCCAGCGGCGCAAACAATTCTTCCGCCACCGGCACAAGTTCAGCCGGCTTATCATTGATAATAATCACCGGTCTTTGCCCGAGCGCAATCTCATTGGCATGCCCAATGAGCTTGACGCCGGTGCAGCGCACATGCTTGGCCGCCGCTTCCTCAAGCACCATTTGCGCCACATTTGTCGCCACATTAAACACCGACAGCGGCTTTTTTATGAGATTAAAGTCTTTGATCAGGCTGATCACTTCGCGGTCGGGCACCGCTAAAATGACGACGCCCGCATCCGCCAGTTCATCCAGTCCCGCCGCCACCGGCAAATTGAGCTCCTCAGCCACTAAAGCCAGCCGGTCGGGATCGCGGTCAAAAATAAGCACATCCGCATATTCTCGCAGACGGGCCGCCAATACCATGCCCATCCGGCCTACGCCAACCAAACCGATCCGCAAGCTGCCACCACCTAACCCTCGAGTTTCCCTACGCCTTAATATATTCGCGGCGGCGGAAGGTGGTGATAGCTTTATAGCCAGCTTTTGATGTGCGGCGTGATCATCGGATCATAGACGAACCGAAGGAACAAAAACAGCAATAGTCCTACGATGCCGCCGACAACCGAGCCGTTAATGCGGATCCACTGCAAATCATCGCCTGCCTTTTCTTCAATAAACGCGCTTAAATCTTCGTCACCGAAAGCTTCCAGCGCTTCCCTGACAATCCCACCGATTATATGATGCTCGGTGGCAATAAGGCGAAGCAGCGCCTGTCTGATAAACTGATCGACCCAATGTTTAAGTTCGGCGTTCTCCTTAAAGCTGTCCCAGTAACCGGCAATCTGCGCCGCTACATAGCGTAAAAGCGGCGGCATATGTCTGATTTCCCGGCCGCCCCCATCTTCCCACTCTCTAAGAACGGCGGTCATGCTGCATACGGCCTGCTCCACAAAACCGCCCAGCGACGCCCGCGACACAATCATCTCTGCCCAGCTTATCACCGCTTCTTGCAGGGCCGGCTCGTTCTCTAGGTTGTGTATCATTTCGGCAATACGCCCCACCGCCCACAGGTTAAGCGGATGTTCGGGAGCGCGCAATTCGTCCAGGGCTGTGATCAGTTCCTGCTGCAGCGCCCGGGCTGCCTCGCGCAGGTTTATACTGTCAGTTTGCTCTCCCAGCCAGAAGATAACCTTTGCGGCAAGACTGCCGGCATGTTTTCCCTTGACTTTATGCAAATAGCGGTAGATAGCCGCGAGCGTGCCGGGCTTCTTAAGTATATCGGTCAGTTCGTCAAGGATCAGATTGAAGATTCGTTCAGTTTTCTGCTGTTCCAATGCCCACTGTCCAAGCGCCGCCCAGCGTGGTGCCAGCACCAGACGGCGCGCATAGCGCCGCACGAGTTGTTCGGCGCGGCTAGTGAG
>JAOACF010000170.1 GCA_026417995.1 Negativicutes bacterium | reverse complement strand
GGCTCGATCCAGTAATGCCGGTCAGTTTTGATAACTCGCTTGCTGTTGACCAGTTGCATGTAAACAACCGTGCTTCCCCGGTATTTCAGGAGTATATTCTGCAGCCTGGCAAAAACATCGGCATTTTCCTGTTCGCCGCTGATCCTAAGCCGCACTTCGGAAGCACCGGGATTATCAAGAGCCGCGATGTTCTCCACAATCAGCTTGGCCGCTTCTTCGCCGAGTGACAGCTTGCCGGATACAACGACAGGCTGGTCAGGTATTGCCCACTTGCCCACCCGTTCCAGTACACGCGGAAAAATCAAAAGTTCAATCTGACTGGTGAAATCCTCCAGAACAGCAAAGCACATTTGCTGCCCGGTCTTAGTTGTCAGACGTTTAGCCGAAACGATAAGACCGGCGGTTTTAACAGTTTGCCCGTCTTTGCCCGTTTCGCCGTTAAGCGCTTCAATCGCCGTGCAGAAAGCCATTTTGTCCCGGTACTTATCAAGCGGATGGCCGGTAATATAAAAACCGGTCATTTCTTTTTCCATGACAAGGATTTGTTCAATAGGCAGCTCTTCCATTGCCGGCGGGACCAATTCATCCATCTGCACCCCGCTTTCCTCGCCGAACAGTCCCAGTTGTCCGCTGGCCTCGTCCCGCTGCCGCTTGAGCGCAATTTCAACCGCCCGGTCCAAAACTTCCAGCATCTGAGAACGCTTCCACCCCAGCGAATCAAAAGCGCCGCATTTGATCAAACTCTCAATAACCCTCTTGTTGACAACCCGCATGTCCACGCGCGAGCAGAAATCCACGAGAGAGTAAAACTTGCCCTGCGCTCTTGCTTCTAAAATGCTATGGATAGCACCTTCCCCGGCATTTTTAACGCCGGCCAAACCGAAGCGGATTGCCCCTCCGTCAACCGAAAATCCGGCATAGCTGGCGTTAATATCCGGCCGCAGGACGGCAAGCCCCATGCGCCGGCACTCTTCGATATAATAGCCTACTTTGTCATTGGTTCCCATCACGCTGGTAAGCAATGCCGCCATGAATTCCTGCGGATAATGCGCTTTGAGATAGGCGGTCTGATAAGCAACCAAGGCATAAGCGGCGCTATGGGATTTATTAAAGCCGTAATCGGCAAAATGCTCCATTAAAGTGAATATTTCTACTGCCACATCCGGCGCTATGCCTCGCATCGCCGCTCCTTCGACAAACCCCGCCCGCTGCGCGGCCAGAACTTCATGTTTTTTCTTGCCCATGGCCCGTCGCAAGAGGTCTGCTTGTCCCAGCGTAAAGCCGGCCATTACCGAGGCAATCTGCATAACCTGCTCCTGGTACAAAATTACGCCAAACGTATCCTTGAGGATCGGCTCCAGCAAAGGATGGAGATATTCGATTTTTTTCCTGCCGTGCCGTCTTTCGATGAAGTCCGTAACCATACCGCTGCCAAGCGGACCGGGACGGTATAAAGCGACAAGCGGGATTAAATCGGCGAACCGCTCGGGTTTCAGTTCTTTGACCAAATTAGTCATACCTGTGGACTCCATTTGAAATACACCCGCCGTTTCCCCTGCGGACAGCATAGCCGCTGTTTTGGCATCATCCAGCGGAATGGCGTCAATATCGAGAGCAATCCCTCGGCTTTTCTTTATTAGCGTCAATGTGTCCCCAATCACCGTCAACGTCCTAAGTCCCAGGAGATCCATTTTCAACAGACCAATTTCCTCGACCCGGTCTTTATCATACTGGGTGGTGAGCAGTCCGTCGGTTGAGGTCTGGAGCGGCACATAGTGCGTTAAAGGCTCACGGGCGATCACCAGTCCCGCAGCGTGCGTGGAGGCGTGCCGGGGCAGGCCCTCAACTGCCAACGCTAAATCTACCAGTTTCTTGACGGCAGGATCTGTTGTATACAGGCTTCTTAGTTCACCGCTCACCTCTAATGCGCGTTTCAGCGTGATGCCAAGCTCATTGGGAACCAATTTAGCGATGCGATCCACTTCGCCATAGGATAAATTCAGTGCACGTCCGACGTCCCGGATAGCCGCCTTCGCCGCCATGGTACCGAAGGTTATGATCTGCGCAACCCGGTCGGCGCCATATCGCGCAGCAACGTAATCAATAACTTTGCCCCGCTTCTCATAGCAAAAATCAATATCAATATCAGGCATGGAGACACGCTCCGGATTTAAAAAGCGTTCAAACAGCAACCCATATTTCAGCGGATCAATATTGGTAATACCTAAAAGATAAGAAACGATGCTGCCGGCGGCTGATCCCCGCCCCGGTCCTACCGGAATATCGTTCTGGCGGGCAAAATTTACAAAGTCCCATACAATCAGAAAGTAACTGGAATACCCCATTTTTTGGATGACGCCCAATTCAAACGCCAGGCGTTCCCGGCACTCGTCATTAATAAGCGGATAGCGCTCTGGCAGCCGCTCCTCACAAAGCTGCGCTAGATATGCATCTGCCGTTAGCCCTTCCGGAACGGGAAATTCCGGCAAATGCAGCGTATCAAAGTCAAATTTTACGTTGCAGCGCTCGGCTATCCGGCAGGTGTTTGCTATCGCCTCCGGAACTTCCGGGAATAAAGCGGCCATTTCCTCTTTGGTTTTCAGATAAAACTCACTTGCCGGAAAGCGCATCCGTCCCGGATCATCAATTGATTTGCCGGTTTGAATGCACAGCAGTACATCGTGGCACTCGGCATCCTCTTGACTGATATAATGTAAATCGTTAGTTGCGACCAGACCGATCCCAGTTGTACGCGCAATTTCTATCAGCTCTGCGTTGATTCGCTTCTGTTCCGGCAGACCATGATCCTGAAGCTCAAGATAAAAATTATCTTTGCCGAAAATATCCCGGTACTCCAGCGCAAGCGCCTGAGCCCCCGCTTTATCGCCGCGCAACAGCAGCGACGGGATTTCGCCCGCAATGCACCCGCTTAAACAGATAATTCCCGCGCTATATTCCCTGAGCAGTTCTTTGTCAACGCGAGGTTTATAGTAAAAGCCTTCGGTAAAACCACGGGAAACCATTGCAATCAGATTGCGGTATCCCAGTTCATTCGTAGCTAACAGAATCAGGTGGTAGTAAGCTTCGCCTTCAACGGTAGTCTTTTCAAATCGCGAGCGTGGCGCGACATAAACTTCACAGCCGACAATGGGCTTAATACCATGTTTTACTGCCTGTTTGTAAAAATCAACTACGCCGTACATCGTGCCGTGATCGGTAACGGCAATGGCAGGCATGCCAAGCTCCTTGGCCTTTTTCACCAAAGCATCTATACGGCTCGCCCCGTCAAGCAGGCTATATTCAGTATGTACATGAAGGTGTACAAAGTTTGACATAGGACGCTCCTTTAAGAAATTTCCCCAAAGAATTCGGCCTCTCTGCCGGCAATTCCTTTTATGCCAGGTAAAAAAGCAGAAACCGGGATGCATGTCGCTTCCCGGTTTCCTGTCATCTATAACCCGCGCATGTAGCGCTTTTCGTGGCGGATCCCGCGTGCGTCCTTTTTCCGGCCGTCAAGGTAGGAAAAAAGGCTGTCTCTTATAGACATCT
>JAOACF010000169.1 GCA_026417995.1 Negativicutes bacterium | reverse complement strand
GGCGTACTGGAGGTACGTTGGAGCGAAAACCCGCAGGAGTAACAACGCAGATGGACTTTTGCAGCAGTCTCCTAGAGGCTATGAGCAGAGCAGAGCAGTGATGCTCTGCTCTATCTATATACGAATGCCTGCGACCGGCTAACTCGGCCGAACCGGCAGGCTAAGGGAGGGGATGCTGTGCGTAAAACCAGTATTGGCGGCCAGGCGGTCATCGAAGGCGTGATGATGCGCGGCCCGAAAGAAATTGCTACCGCTGTGCGGGAACCTGGCGGCACAATCACGGTAAAAGTGGACCCTCTGAACTCCATCACCCAGAAATATCCGATTTTAAAAAAGCCAATGCTGCGGGGCGTGGTAGCGCTCGTCGAAGCGCTGGTTTACGGTCTCAAAGCGCTTTCATTTTCCGCTCAGGCGGCGGGAGAAGAAGGAGAGGAGCTTTCGGCGAAGGAAATGGCCATGACAATGGCATTTTCGCTGGGGTTGGCGATCGTTTTGTTTGTTATAATTCCGACGTACGCCGCGAAATATATTCACAGCGCCATTACTGACCCGGCTGTGCTCAATATCTTTGAAGGCATCCTGCGGCTGGCGATTTTTCTCGCGTATGTGGCCGGCATCTCGCGGCTTAAGGATATTCAGCGGGTTTTCCAGTATCACGGCGCCGAGCATAAAGTCATTCATGCTTACGAGGCCGGCGTGCCGCTTGACCCGGAGCATGTGCGTCCGTTCAGCCGGTTTCATCCCCGCTGCGGCACCAACTTTTTGCTGATTGTCATGATTGTCAGCATTGTCACGTTCGCCTTTTTGGGCTGGCCGGACCTTTGGCTCCGGATTGTGTCGCGCATCCTCCTCATGCCTGTTGTTGCCGGCATCGCCTATGAAATCATCCGCTTTGCCGGACGCAGCGACAGCAAATGGGTGGCCTGCGCGATTGCTCCCGGCCTCTGGCTGCAGAAGCTGACCACCCGCGAACCGGATGATTCCCAGATTGAAGTGGCGATTGCCGCCTTAGAAGCGGTCAAACCGCCTGATGACCAAGACGACCTTGTCATGCCTGCGAACGGTTAGGACTGTGCTGCAACGACCAAAAGTTTAGCAGCAGTCCCATATTATGAGGTGAAAGACAGCATGCTTGATAAATTGCAAGCCATTGAAGACAAATATGAACAGCTCGAACAGCAGATCAGCGATCCCGAGATCATTGCCAATCAGAGTGAATGGCAGAAGCTTACCAAGACGCACAGTAAACTCACGCCGATTGTAACCAAATTCCGCGAGTACAAAAAGGTGCAGCAGGAGCTGGCCGCGACCCGGGAGATGCTGCGCGAAAAACTGGACGATGATTTTCGCGATCTGGTGCAGGCCGAGTTCGATGAACTCAAAGCGCGCAATGATCGGCTGGAAGAAGAACTGCGCATCCTTTTGCTGCCCAAAGACCCGAATGATGACAAAAACGTAATTGTGGAGATACGCGGCGGTGCGGGCGGCGATGAGGCGGCCCTGTTTGCCGGCGACCTCTTTCGCATGTATACCCGTTATGCCGAAACCCAGGGGTGGCGGACCGAAGTGCTTGACGCCAATCCTACCGGATTGGGCGGCTTTAAGGAGGTCATTTTCTCCATCGAGG
Organism: Negativicutes bacterium; assembly: GCA_026417995.1. Taxonomy (GTDB): domain Bacteria; phylum Bacillota; class Negativicutes; order Sporomusales; family JAOACF01; genus JAOACF01. Next base: position 2,051 of record JAOACF010000169.1, on the reverse strand, counting down.
GTGACGGCGCCTATTCCCGCCTGAAGTATGAAAGCGGCGTGCATCGTGTGCAGCGTGTGCCCGAAACTGAGGCCAGCGGCCGCATCCACACCTCGACGGTGACGGTAGCCGTGCTGCCGGAAGCCGAGGATGTCGACGTCGAGGTGAACAACAGCGACTTGCGCATTGACACCTATTGCGCCAGCGGCGCGGGCGGCCAGCATGTCAACAAAACCGAATCGGCGGTACGCATCACCCATCTGCCGACCGGCATTGTCGTGCAATGCCAGGACGAAAAATCCCAGCTCAAAAACCGCGATAAAGCCATGCGCGTACTGCGGGCGAAGCTGCTCGAAGTCGCGGAGGAGCAGCAGCGCGCCGAACTGGCCGAAACCCGGAAAAATCAGGTGGGCACCGGCGACCGCAGCGAACGCATCCGCACTTATAATTTCCCGCAGGGCCGGGTAACCGATCACCGCATCGGCCTGACGCTGCACAAGCTCGACTTCGTGCTCAACGGCGATCTTGACGAACTAATCAACGCGCTGGTCACCAGCGCGCAAAGCGAAAAACTGAAACAGGTCGAATAGCGATGGCGGATATTTGGACGATAGGCGCGATTTTAAAATGGACCGGGCAGTACTTTAGCGAGAAAGGCGTGGAAAGCCCGCGCCTTGACGCCGAAGTACTGCTTTCCCACATCTTGGGGCGCGACAGGCTCTACCTGTATACGCATTTTGATCAGCCGCTCAATCCGGACGAGCTGGCCGCTTTTCGGGAATGCGTCAAAAAGCGGGTAATGCGCCAGCCGGTCGCGTATATTACCGGCAAAAAAGAATTTATGGGGTTGGAGTTCACCGTCAATTCCGCCGTCTTGATACCTCGGCCGGATACCGAAATTTTGGTCGAGCAGGCCGAGGCGCGGCTGCGCGGCATTGAATCGCCGCAGATTGCCGATCTGGGGACAGGCAGCGGCGCAATTATTGTCAGTCTGCTTTGCCGCCTGGCCGGTGCGAGCGGCGTAGCCGTGGACATTTCGCCGGCGGCGCTGGCGGTCGCCCGCGCCAATGCTGTAAGGCACGGAGTGGATACCCGGCTGGAACTTACGGCAGGTGATTTGTTTGCGCCGCTTACGGGAAAACTATTTGACGCCATCCTTTCCAATCCGCCCTATATTCCTGCCGCCGACATCGCCGGACTGGCGGCCGAAGTGCGGGCTGAACCGCAGCTGGCGCTTGACGGCGGCCCTGACGGTCTCAACTTTTACCGGCGGCTTATGGCCGCAGCGCCGCAGTTTTTAAAACCCGGCGGCTTTATCGCCGTCGAGGTCGGGGCGGGACAGGCCGAAGCGGTGTCAGGCCTGGCGCTTGAGGCCGGTCTTGTCCCTGACGGCATTATTCGTGATTATGGCGGCGTGGCGCGTGTCGTGACCGCCGCCCGGAGGTAGCTATGCATACAAAAATAGTGACAGTGGATCCGCATGATCCGGCTATGGCGGTATTGGAGGAGGCTGCCGCGGTGCTCAGGCGGGGAGGGCTGGTGGCCTTTCCCACCGAAACGGTGTACGGACTTGGTGCCAATGGGCTTGACCCACAGGCGGTTGCCGGCATTTACCGGGCCAAAGGAAGGCCTGCCGATAATCCGCTTATCTTACATATTGCCGATAAAGCAGCGGTCGCGAAACTGGCGCGGCATGTTCCGGCCAATGCCGTGCGGCTGATCGAACTGTTTTGGCCGGGTCCGCTTACGCTGGTTCTGGAGCGGACCAACGCGGTGCCTGACCTGGTAACGGGAGGCCTAGATACGGTCGCCGTCCGTCTTCCCGCCTCGCCGGTGGCGCAACTCTTAATTCGCTTGGCGGGTATACCTGTTGCCGCTCCCAGCGCCAATACCTCGGGACGGCCCAGTCCGACGACCGCTCAGGCGGTGGCGGCCGATCTCTTGGGCAAGGTGGACATGATTGTCGATGCCGGGCCTGCGGCTATCGGCGTCGAATCGACGGTCGTCGACTGCACGACGCCGGTGCCAACGCTGCTGCGTCCGGGCGGCGTNACCCTGGAGCAGCTTAGGGA
>JAOACF010000168.1 GCA_026417995.1 Negativicutes bacterium | reverse complement strand
CCAGTACGCCTCCGCGAAAATCCTCGTCGCGCCTAGCATCTGGAGCTTTTTCAGCAGTCTCCGCTTCTAATTATTTACTGAAATTATTACTTAAAAAACGAATTTTGCAACACACACCTAGGTTGACTTATACCAGACTACACAGGGAGGATTGTCATGAGAAAGCTGCTGACAGGCAACGAAGCTGTCGCCCAGGGGGCCTATGAAGCCGGGATTACTTACGCCGCGGCTTATCCCGGAACCCCCAGTACCGAGATACTGGAGAATATAGCAGAATTTAAAAAAGAAATTGTTGCCGAATGGGCGCCAAATGAGAAAGTGGCACTGGAGTGCGCGATTGGCGCATCTATTGCCGGCGCTAGGACACTAGCCGCCATGAAGATGGTTGGCGTAAATGTTGCCGCCGACCCGCTGTTCAGCGCCGCTTACGCCGGGGTCAACGGCGGTGTGATGCTGGTGACGGCGGACGATCCGGGGCTGCATTCTTCGCAAAACGAGCAGGATAACCGCTATTACGCCAAGTTTTCCAAGCTGGCTATGCTTGAGCCGAGCGACAGCCAGGAAGCCAAGGATATGGTCAGGGCGGCGATGGAAATCAGCGAGCGGTTTGACACGCCGGTGCTGTTCCGTATGACCACCCGGGTTTGCCACAGTAAAAGCCTGGTTACGCTTGGCGCAAGAACGCAGGAATTTAAGAAGCCGTATGTGAAAAATCTGCAGAAGTACGATCTGGTGCCGAATGTTGCCCGCAAACTGCATGTCGAACTGGAAGAACGGTTAAAGCGTCTGGCAGAGTTCGCCAACACGACCGACCTAAATTATATCGAGTGGCATGACAAGAAGATCGGGATTATTGCCGCAAGTGTGGCGTACCAGTATGCGAAAGAAGTCTTCGGCACCAAAGCATCGTATCTTAAGCTCGGCTTCACCTATCCGTTGCCGCTGGAGAAGATAAAGGCATTTGCGCAGCAAGTGGACACGCTGTACGTGATTGAAGAACTCGAGCCCTTCATGGAAGAGCAGATCAAGGCCGCCGGCATTGCCTGTATTGGCAAAGATAAAATTCCCAATATCGGCGAACTAACACCGGACATTATCGCGCGTTCGCTGTTAGGCGAAGAACGGCCGCTGATCGACTATGACCGGAATATTGCCGTCAACCGTCCGCCGACGCTGTGCGCGGGTTGCCCGCACCGGGGCTTTTTCTACGAACTGGCCAAGCTGAAAAATGTCGTCATTACCGGGGACATCGGCTGCTATTCGCTGGGAGGGGCCGAACCGCTTAATGCCAAGGATACTACCATTTGCATGGGTGCAAGCATCAGCATGGGGCATGGGGCGCAAAAGGTGTTTGCCAAGTTCGGGGAACCCAAACGGACGATTGCGACCATTGGCGATTCTACCTTCCTGCACACCGGAATTAACAGCCTGATGCACGTAGTGTATAACCGCAGTAATACCATTACCTGTATTTTGGATAACCGGATAACCGGCATGACCGGCCATCAGGAGAACCCGGGAACCGGCTTTACGCTGCAGGGGATGCCGACCAAGACCGTAGACTTGCCGGCACTGGTCAAAGCGTTGGGCATCGATCATGTTCGCACCGTCAACCCCCTCAATCTGCCGGAAATGAGAGCGACCTTCGCCTGGGCGCTGGAGCTTGACGAACCTTCGGTGATTATCACGCGGTGGCCGTGCGTGCTCAAAAAGCATTCTGAGCAGGATAAGCAGGAATTTACCGGTTATCAGGGAGCCTGCCGGGTGGAGGAAAATAGCTGCATTGGCTGCCAAGCGTGCATTCGCACCGGCTGTCCGGCGCTCCGCTATGCTAAGGAAGGCAAGAAAACGCGTATTGACGAAAATCAGTGCGTAGGCTGTGAAGTATGCCTGCAGGTCTGTCCGGTCAAGGCAATCGTGAAGGTGGGAGAATAAGCATGAATGACGTAAAAAATATATTGCTTGTCGGCGTCGGCGGCCAGGGAACCATTCTGGTAGGGAAAATACTCTCGACCGGCTTGGCGGCAGCGGGGTATGACGTGAAAATGTCCGAGGTTCACGGCATGGCGCAGCGCGGCGGCAGCGTCAGCAATCAGGTGCGTTATGGCGCAAAGGTATATTCGCCCATCATCGGCAAGGGGCAGGCGGACATTCTTGTATCCTTTGAAACGATGGAAGCGTTGCGCTGGCTGGAGTATTTAAAACCGGGAGGAAAAGTTGTAGTCAACGACTATCAAATCCCCTCCGCCCCCATTCTGTCCGGCAAACAGGAATATCCTGCGGGGGTTTTGGAACTGCTTGCGGCAAAAGCGGACACGGTAACAGTCCCTGCAGGCCGGATTGCTGACAGCCTAGGCAATGCCAAGACCATGAATATGGTGCTTTTCGGCGCATTGGTCGCCGCCATGGATTTGCATGACATCGACTGGGAAAGCGAAATCAGAAACAACGTCAAGCCGGCAATGGCCGAGGTAAATATCGCGGCCTTTCGCGCCGGAATGAAGGCGGTACGGTAAAATAAATCCCCCGGTGCTGATTAACAGTGCCGGGGGATTTATTTTCATTCAAAAGAAAAACTAAAACTTCTCATGCATAATGGATATAACCGAACACGGCGCAAGAAAGGAAGATAGCCCGACCGCAACTATCATTAACAAGCTGCTTTGGGGATATGTTATGCCGAGGAAAATGGCGGGATAATGACAGCGCCTGTTGGATTAGCCGACAGGCCTGCTTTATTTTTTAGCAGGCTTGCCAAAACTGTGTTTACTAATTTCTCGGATCGGAATTAATATAGAAACGGAGGGATGTTGCATGCGCATTTTAGTTGTTGAGGATGACGGTATCCTGCGTGAGGCGGTTGTCACTTTGTTAAAAGAAGAGGGCTATCAGGTCGATGAAGCCGCAACAGGGGATGAGGGGTTGTTTATGGCCGAGCAGGGCATCCATGATCTCCTGGTGCTGGATATCATGCTGCCTGAGGTGAGTGGGTTGGAAATTGTAAAAACACTGCGGGCAAGCGGCGCTGATGTGCCGATTTTGCTGCTCACTGCGCGTGACACTGTTGATGACCGGGTGATTGGCCTCGAAACAGGAGCGGATGATTATTTGGTAAAACCGTTTGCCATCCGGGAACTCCTGGCCCGGGTCAAAGCGCTGATCCGGCGGCGGGGCAGCGTTGGCTTTGAAGGGGAACTAAGCTTTGCCGGCATATCGCTTAGGAGCAAGGTGCGCGATGGTTTTGTCGGCGACCGGCCCCTGGGGTTAACCGGCAAAGAATATGATGTCTTAGAGTTCCTGATTATAAACAAAGAGCAGATTTTGACCAAAGATCAGATCTTCGACCGGATATGGGGATTTGAGTCCAATACTACTATTGGCATTGTCGACCTATATATCCATTACCTGCGCAAAAAGCTCGCCCCCCATGGCCTGGATACGGCAATTCAAACGGTGCGCGGCGCCGGCTTTAAGCTGAAGGAGAATAGCAATGTTTAAGCAGACGCTTCGCCGGCTGACCGCCTTAAACTCCCTGGTATTTCTGCTAATTTTCCTTGTATTTACTTCGGTCATTTACGGATATATTTCTTTTCGGCTGTTTGACAAGGTCGACGATGCTATGCGGCGCCAGGCTGAAGCATTCCGGATCGAAAACGGCCGCGTTTTACAGTACAGAGG
>JAOACF010000167.1 GCA_026417995.1 Negativicutes bacterium | reverse complement strand
CGATGTCAGCCCTTTGGCACGGGCAAATCCCGCGTAGTCTTGGTTTACTGCTTCTGACAGACCAGAGCGGAGCAACTGCGCATGGATGGCTGCCGAAGTAAAGCCTAGGGAAATGGCTGGCAGAACCAGATTAACAGATCCGCCTCGTCCCACCGCCGGCAACCACTGCAGTTTGACAGCAAATATATATATAAGGATAAGGCCTAACCAATAAGATGGCAGCGACACTGCCAGCAATGCATACGCCTTACTCACTTTGTCGGGTAATTTATCTTCATATTTGGCGGCAAATATCCCCACTATAAAAGCCGCCGTCAGCGAAAACATCATCGCTGCCAAAGTCAGTTCCAAGGTTGCCGGTATACGCTGCATAATCTCGGTCGCAACGGCTTCCCTAGTATAAAAGGAATACCCCAGGTCACCATGGCATACACGCCATAACCACAGCAGATATCGCTGCCAAAATGGTTTGTCTAAACCAAGTTCACCCCTCATCTCGGCAACGGCTTCGTTGGTAGGGTCAATGCCGCGCTGCTGAAGCAGGAGAACGGCGGGATCTCCCGGCGTAATTTGAATGATGGCAAAACTTATGAGGGTAATCAGAATAGCCGTAGGTAACAATCCGGCCAGTCTTACAGCTATGTATTTAGCCATGCGGCGTACCCTCCGGCTTATTCAGCAGAATAATCACCGCCGGCTTTTTTTCTTCGGTATACACCAGATCGTTATCTACAGTTTCCATGGTTTCAGACAGAACTTCGGAGAACATGTCATCATATTCGCATCCAAGATGCAGCATCTTCTTCCAGTATGGCAGGGCATCACCCAACCCTTTAAAGACATGCCTTGCCTGAGAGTGTATCATGCGCAGCTCCGCGTTGATATCTCGATCAATAAAAAACTTGTATAACTCGAAAGAGCTAGGGCCGTTGGTATACGCTTCACCGGTTACTTTTTGGTACACTTCCTCCGCAAATCTGCCGCGTGTACCCGTCCTGAGCACCAAGATAGTTGCTGCCGCCTGAAATGACAGCATTTTATCTATTGCTGAAGCAATATTCTCAATAAAGTAAAGTGAGTGAGATGCAATTATAAAATCAAACTTACCTAGGCTAGATATCTTCTCCACATCCTCCCATAACTCAGGGACAATAGCGATATTATCAACCTTGGCTTCGACTGCCATAGCCAGTAACCGTTCTCGCATGATCCTTGAAGGCTCAATAGCGACCACGTGCGCGAAATGGTGCGCCAACGGTACGGCTAACCGTCCATCTCCCGCACCAATATCCAGCATGCGTCCACCCGGCGGCACAAGATCAGTAATCAGCTTAATTATCTGCTGATGCTGATCAGCATTTTCTACCGATCGGGCGAATTGATCAGCAAGCTATCCCAAAAGCCTGCTACGGAAGTTTCCTGCATGCGTTTCGCCTGAAGGAATGCTTGATATCTGCGCCGCCATTCCTCTGCCCATTCCATAACTACCATCCCCGCGTATATGTTTCGGCACAATCCATGCAGGCAATTTGACCTCCCTTTATCCGAGCCCTTGGTTCCATCACATTTTCACCACAGTACGCACATTGAACAGTATTAAAAATGCGAGCCTGCGTGGGCAGCTTTAGCTCCACCCATTTAATACTGAACAGTTCATTCTCATCCATTGCCATTAACCGTTCGATTCGCTGCTCTTGCAGCCGCCGAAATTCAGTTTCCTGCTCGGGCGTAGCATCGCCCGCATACACGGCATCGCGTAATTCTTTTTGCTCGGGAGTAAGTTTCATTATATCCGGGCGAAATGCTATGCGCAGCGCTTTGCCCGTGTTACGGGAAGCTATGGTATATACCTGTTTTCCCATGTCCTTGTAGATAAGGTTTCCTTTACCAATCGTACATCCTAGAAATGCTTGAACAGCATCAATGCCACAGCCGTCTGACTCGACGATGGCCACCAGTTCCTCATCTTGTGCCCGTTCAGCCGCAAAGCGCTCCGCTGCGGCCTTTGCCGCACGATAGCCGACTGTTAATCCAGGACAGGAATGCCCATGGAAAGCTACTACCTTATCGTAGTCCATTTTTCATGTCTCCCTTCAAATAAAATAACGGCATGAAAACGCCGAGGATTTCAATTCCTCTTCGGTTTCATACCGTAGTCCAATTTATAAACCGTATGATATAGGAACCTTCATAGTTCCATACTTAGGTAAAATATAACCTGAGTACCAAATTGTGTCAATAGTATTACGATAAAATATCGGTAAATTTACTATATCTCCCTCCAATTCACGGGAGGTCGTCTTAGGCTTAACCCAGACAACCTATTTGCTATTTCACCGCATACAGTCCCGCCTGCATGCCGGAGAGCCACAACACCTCCACGGCAGCAAAGCCGGCTTCTTCCAGGACGCCGATATGTTCCGCCAGCGTAATCGGAAAATACTCGACTCCGTAGCGTTTAATATGCTTATGGGCAGCATCATCGCTTTTTCCGCCCCGGATTTGGGCACGCCGCCATATTTCCAGGCCGGTTTTGAGGCCCAATTCAGAGCGCGGCCGAATAGTTTCAAACGTGATGTAAACGCCGCCCGGATTCAGCATCCGCCAGCACTTGGCGGTAACCGCGCGCCGGGTTGCGGCATCCAGATAATGATGCGCCAATATCGCCGTTATTATGTCAAAGCTGCCAGCGGCAAACTCCAGTTCTTCCGTTCCGCCTAACACAAACTCGCAAGCACCGGCACCGGCAAGTTTACCCTTTGCAATGTCCAGCATCGGCGCCGAAGGATCCGCAAGAAAAAAGCGCGTAGCTGGAAAACGCCTGGCAGCCTGCTGCACCAGCGTCCCCGTTCCGCAGCCGGTATCCAGCCATGCAGCAGGTTGGGGAATTAGCACTTCGATAAGCTCCAGGGATTGTTTGTGAAAAACTTCATAGTAGGGCATCGTCTTAGTAACATTGCCATCGTATTCATGCGCCGGCTGTGAAGTTTTGTTATCCTTCATATAGCCACCTCCGCCTTGGGATGAACTTATTGCGTTTCACCTATATATTGCTATATTTACACGCAGATGCCATATGTCCTGTCAGTCCGGGCTGAATTTCTTCACGCACCACCGCAACTGCTTCGAGGTACCGGTCTAAATCGATTCCTGTGGCAATGCTCGCGGCGTTGGCCGGGAGGGCGCGAAACCCCGTTGATGGCCATAAGGGCTAACAGGGTAAAGGAATCGTAGCAAACGTTTTCTTGGCAACGGTTTTAACAGCCATAGTTATCCTCCTCTGCTATGATGCCTCCCCCTGTCTGCAGCCGGAAATCAATGCCCGCCCGGCGCTCCTTCGCGATCATTGGTGAGCGAAAGTTTGTCCAAAATCGTAAAGGTGAGGCTTAGTACTATCGACACAACAGTCGCCAGCGCCATCCCTTTAAGCGTAACCGTGCCAATATCGAGGTGGGCGCCGCTGATGCCAATAATCAGCACCACCGAGGTCAGGATTAAATTTCGTGCCTTGCTGTAATCCACTTTCGCTTCCACCAGCATTCTTACGCCCGAGGAAGCAATGACGCCGAACAGCAGCAATGATACACCGCCCATTACCGGGGTTGGAATGCTCTGGATGGCTGCCGCCAATTTGCCGATAAACGACAGGATGATGGCAATCACTGCCGCACCGCCGATGACATAGGTGCTATATACGCGGGTCAGCGCCATAACACCGATGTTTTCGCCATATGTGGTATTAGGCGTTGAACCGAAAAAACCGGACAACATGGTTGACAATCCGTTGCCTAACAGCGACCGTCCTAATCCGGGCTCTTGCACCAAATCGCGTCCTACAATATTGCCGGTGACAATCAGATGGCCAATGTGTTCAGCAACTG
>JAOACF010000166.1 GCA_026417995.1 Negativicutes bacterium | reverse complement strand
GTTAGAATCCGTAAAGGCGATCAGGCAGGAACCGGCGCCGCTGATCGCGGCACCGTAAGCGCCGGCATTTTTGGCAGCGGCAAAAACTGCCTGCATGCCGGGAATCAATTTTTCCCGGTATGGTTGGTGAACTTTATCCTCAAGTGCGTGGCGCAGTAAATGATATTCGCCTTGCGCTATGGCAGCGACGAACAGTGCAGCCCGGCTGATATTGAAGATGGCGTCCTTAAAGGGCAGCGCTCGAGGCAAGACCTGCCGGGCCGATTTGGTAGAAAGGCCGAATTCAGGTACGGCCACAACCATGCGCAAACCGGCGGGCGTGAACCGTAGCGAGTGAACCTTGTCCCCCTCCATTGCGCTAACGCTGACACCGCCGTAGATTGCGGGTGCTACATTATCGGGATGTCCCTCAATAGCTGTGGCAATCTCTAAGATTTCCTGTTTCGATAAAGTATTCCCGGTTGCAGTGTTGGCTGCAGTCAGGCCGGCTACGATAGCGGCAGCGCTGCTGCCAAGCCCGCGAGCCATGGGAATGTTGTTCCACATGCGGATTTTGATGGCATAGCTTGGCGCATTGACACGTTTGAGAACCGTTTTGACGGCTTGATAGGCAATATTCCGGTCATCTTTGGGGATGGCCACGCTACCTTCCCCGTATACCTCAATATCGATTCCCTCGCCGGGCATCAGCGTCAGTTCCAGTTCATTATAAATTGTACATGCAATACCGACAGCATCAAAACCTGGTCCGCAATTTGCGGTGGTGCCGGGAACACGCACTTTTACCGTTTGCATGCAAGTTGCCTCCACAATATCTTAGTCGATTTCTTCTGCTTCTACCCGGATTACGCTTGATACCTTACTCACAACCGACATGCCCTCCAATATTTTCACCGCCAGTTTTAAATTGGCATGGGACACGCGGTAGGTAATAAGCACGATTTCGGCAAATCCTCCTACTTTACGTTTTTGGATAACCGAATGAAGACTGACCTGTTGCGCGCCGAAAGCGCTGGCAATTGCTGCCAATACGCCAGGTTTATCCTCAACCAGCAGACGCAGATAATAGGGAGATTCGGTTTTATCAACTGAGGTGATGGCCTTATCTTCATAACAAGTGCAGAGAATGCGGCTGCTAACGCCGTGCCGGATATCGCGGGCCACATCAATGATATCTGCGGTTACCGCGCTGGCGGTAGGCATTTCGCCGGCGCCGCGACCGTAAAACATGGCTTCGCCTACGGCATCCCCTTTAACATAAATAGCATTAAAGACATCATTAACGGCAGCCAGTGGGTGAGAGGCTGCGATAAAGGCCGGATGCACCCTCACATTTACACCATATTGATCTTCTTTGGCAATGGCCAGCAGTTTTACTACATAACCAAGCTCGGTGGCATAGTCGATGTCCTGTAAAGAAATTCCGGTAATGCCTTCGATGTAAACATCATCCAGAGTTACGCGCGTATTGAAAGCGATTGACGCCAATATAGCAATTTTTCGGGCCGCATCAAAGCCGCCGACATCAGCCGTCGGGTCGGCCTCGGCATAGCCTTTAGCCTGCGCTTCCGCTAGCACTTCGTCAAATTCCAACCGCTCTTTGGACATTTTCGTGAGCATATAGTTGGTAGTGCCATTAACAATACCCATAACTTCATGAATGCGGTTAGCGGCCAAACACTGCTTAAGCGGCCTGATAATAGGGATACCGCCGCCAACGCTGGCCTCAAACAGCAAATCGACTCGATTGGCTTCAGCCGCGGCAAATAACTCCCGGCCATATTTAGCAACCACGTCTTTATTTGCCGTCACAACATGCTTGCCGGCGTTTAATGCCTGCAATATGTAATCTTTTGCCGGAAGCTCGCCGCCCATGACCTCTACTATGATTTGTACCTCAGGGTCATTGACTATAGATGCAATGTCGGTGACAATTTCCGCATCGGTGGTTACCCCTCTCGCCTTTTGCGGGTTGCGAACAAGTACTTTTTTTATCTTGACGGAGCCACCGATCTTTTGCTCAATATTGCTACAATTCGACGCCATGATTTTCAATACACCGCTACCAACCGTTCCCATACCCAACAGTCCAACACTAATAGTTTTCGACAAAGCCGTTCCCTCCTATGTATAAAGAATAACAGGGGAAACTGGTTCGCTCCCCTGTCAGCAGACTCCTCTCTAGGCCTGTCCCAACACTTCCAGACGCTTTACCCCGTCAACCATTCTCAACTTGTCTAGTAAAGCCTCCAAGTCAATTGCCAGATCCACTGTTTCGATGGAAATTGTCGCATTGGCCACTCCCTGCAGCGGTATGCCTTGATTAATGGTGAGCACACTGCCACGTTCATTAGCAATAGTGTTTAAGACGCGCGACAACACACCGGACTTATGCTCCAGCAGGAGTGCAAGTGTTACGATTTTTTCCTGGCTTGCTTCATAAAAAGGAAAAACAAAATCTTTGTATTTATAGTAAGCGCTGCGACTAAGTTCCAATCTCTCCACAGCTTCGTTAATTGTGCGGGCTTCCCCCCTTTTGAGCAGTTCTTTGACTTTAATAGTCTTTTTTATCGCTTCGGGCAATATTTCTTCCCTGACAAGATAAAATGTGGCTTTTGGTCCCATTTATTGATCCTCCTCAGGTATTGTATCTATGGATAGTTATCTGTATACAGTAGACATTATATCATCTGTATTACAATAAAGACAAGCGAATTTGCAAAAAAATATAGCCAGTCGTTTTGACTGGCTTTTGATTAAAAGATAATGCAGATAAGCCCGCCGCTGCCGTCGTTTACGACTTTTTGCAGCGTTTCGCGCATTTTTACCTGGACATTATCCGGCATGCTGGTAAGTTTGTTTTGGATGCTTTCCCGCACCAACGAGTTTATGGACTTGCCAAACAAGTTAGTGCGCCAGATTTTTTCCGGTTCACCCTCAAACTCACGCATTAGGTATTGAATGAGCTCTTCGCTTTGTTTCTCAGTGCCAATGATCGGCGAGATTTCCGCTTGAACGTCAGTACGAATGATATGCAGTGACGGAGCGGAAGCTCTCAGTTTTACGCCAAAGCGGTTGCCTGTACGAATAATTTCCGGTTCTTCCAAAACCATTTCATCAAGTTGCGGCGGTACTACGCCGTAACCTGTCTGACGTACGTCTTCAAGGGCATCGGCAATTTTGTCGTATTCCCGTTTGGCCACAGCCAGATCGCGCATGAGCCGCAGGACATGATGCTCGCCGCCCACAGTGAAGCCAGTAAGCTCTTCGAGTACTTGGTAAAACAGATCATTGCGCGCGGTCATTTCAATGACGGCGATACCGCTGCCGAGATCCATATCGTGCAGGATGACGTCCGCCACGAAATCATAGCCGGACAAGTCGTCAATTGCCCGGTCAATATCCCGCAGACGGCGAATGTATTGAACAACCTCGCGAACGGCGCCGTCAAATTTCTGACGCAGCCAGTGCTCGGTTTCAAGCTCTTCCACCCATTTAGGCAGCGTAATGTTGACTTCTTTGACCGGGAATTCATACAGTACTTCTTGCAATATGGTATAGATATCATCATGGTTCAGCTGGGCGCAGTCGACAGGAATGACTGGTACGTCATACTTGTTCTCCAGCTTCGCCACCAATTCCCGGGTTTCTTTGGCGGTTGGCTGTCCGGTATTTAAAATTACCAGAAACGGTTTTTGCAATTCTTTTAGTTCACTAACGACCCGTTCTTCAGCTGGAACATATTTTTCACGGGATAGGTCGGTAACGGTGCCGTCAGTGGTTACAACCAAGCCGATTGTGGAATGTTCGGCAATAACTTTGCGGGTACCGATCTCGGCTGCCTCCTGGAACGGAATTTCTTCTTCCGCCCACGGCGTGATGACCATTCGCGGGCCGTCTTCCTCTTCATAGCCGAGCGCTCCCTCAACAGCGTAGCCGACACAATCAACGACCCTAACC
>JAOACF010000165.1 GCA_026417995.1 Negativicutes bacterium | reverse complement strand
GTACAGAGGTCGTCCTGTCTTTGATCCGCGGATTTTTCTCATACTGCGGGGCGAGGACGGGCGAGTGGTCAATTTAACCCCTTTTCGCGCAGACGAGAGCACAAATCTTGCCGCTATTGCCGCCGGGGTTAAGACGCGGGAACCACAGACCATCGAGCATGAAGAGCATGTATATCGTGTAGTGAGCGTGCCGTACAGATACAGCGAAAAGTCGCTTACTACGCAGGAAAAGTTTGTCATCAAGGATGTTATCGCGGTAAGCATCGTCGACTCGGAAGTGGGACTGCTCAATAACTTGCTGCTTATCATTGTCGGCGGCCTGGTGGCAGGTATGCTGGTCATTGTTCTTGCCGGATATCTTTTAGCCCGGCGGGCGATGGTGCCGATCGAAGAAGCCTGGAACAAGCAGCAGCAATTTGTCGCGGACGCCTCGCATGAACTCAGGTCGCCGATCACCGGTATTCACAGCAATGCAGAATTGATGCTGCGGCATCCTGATCACACCATAAAAGAGGAAAGTTTCCGGCTTCATAACATCATGACCGAAACAGCGCGTATGACTAAGCTGATAGCCAGCTTATTAACGCTGGCGCGTTCTGACGCCAATAAAGCGGAACTGCTGCTCACGCCGGTAGACATAGGCGAGCTGCTGCAGGTGGTAGTCGAGCATTTCCGGGCACTGGAAGAATTGAACAATACCAAGCTCACCGTAAATATACAGCCTGATTTGACAACAATGGCGGATCAGGAACGCATCCATCAATTGTTTGTAATCCTGCTGGACAATGCGTTTAAATATACTCCGCCGGGCGGCGAGATTAAGCTTTCCGCCGCCAAGCTTGATAAAAACATTGTCGTAACTGTCGCGGACACCGGCTGCGGCATTGCCGCAGAGCATTTGCCGCGTGTATTTGACCGGTTTTTCCGCGCCGATAAGGCGCGGTCGCGCGATAAAGGCGGCACCGGGCTGGGGTTGGCAATCGCCAAGTGGATTGTCGACAAGCACCGCGGCAAAATTGAAGTAGCTAGTGAAATCGGCAAAGGGAGTATATTTACAGTAGTAATACCGCTGCTGAAAATTAGGAAAGAGGGCTGATGTGCCCTTTTTCCATTTTCTCAAAAGCTATTCTAAAGATTATAGTTCATAATGAAGCCATGATCCCGAACAATACAAGCAAAGGTGGTAAAAAAATGAACAAGAATAAAAAATGGTTTCTGGCGATTGGTATGGCGACAATGCTTGCTGCCAACGGGCTGGTAATGGCGGCTGACACGCAAGACCGGCAGGACGAACAAACAGGCAAACGGCCGGCGGCAGCAGCCCGAAGCGAATTTGGCAAAAAAGGCGGCATGAAAGGTTTCCATGGCGATAATAAGGCGCTCGTTGAGTTTTTAAAACTAGATGAACAGTCCTTTAAAGCCGCCAGGCAGCAAGGCAAAACCTTAGCGCAAATTGCTAAGGAGCAAGGCATAGCCGAACAGGATTTAAAAGACTTTTTGGTTAAGCAAATGACTGCCAATATTGAACAGCGTGTCACTGATATGATCAACGGCAAAGCTCCCATGCGCGGTCATGGACCGAAGGGACACGCGCCGTTTGCCAGTTCCCAGGTGCTGGAGCTGTTAAAGCTGGACAAAGAAACACTCAAAACCGAAATGAAAAACGGTAAAACGCTGGCGACAATTGCCCAAGAGCAGGGCGTTTCGGAACAAGAGCTGAAAGACGTGCTGGTTAAAGAGATGAACCGACGCATTGAAGAGGGCGTCAAAGCCGGCCGTATTCCCGTCGATAAAGCGGAACAAATGCAACGCAACGCCGAACAGCGCGTAGCCGACATGATTAATGGCAAAGCCCCGATGCATAAGCAGGGACAAAAGCCGCAGAAATAGGTTTTTGGTCGCTGATAATATAAATAACATGAGAGGAGATGGCCGCACAGCCATCTCCTCTCATGTTATTTATAGCAGTGCTTGCTTTCCCGTAAAACGGACAGTCATTTTTGTAAGGTTTTGTAAGGTTTTTTTCTGACAGCGAAGACGTGGAATCTGCTGATACCGAAAATGATTTAAAAGTGCGATAATTAACAATGTACGAAACATATTCATTTCTCCGAGCTGCACAAAAGCGCAGCCGTTAGGGTACCCGTACAGTGCCTGCCCGTATTTGGCGAAGGAGAAAAAGCTGAGGGGGAAGGTTTATGGAGAAAGAGGATATCTTGCTCACCATGCAACGAGACCTTGCAAAGGCGCTGCAGAAACCGCCGGAAAAGCGGAAGTGGGGCATGGTCATCGACACACGCAAGTGTGCGGGATGCCATGCTTGTACAGTGGGGTGTATTGCTGAATACAAATTGCCGCCTGGTGTTGTGTACCGCCCTGTTGTTGATAAAATATCAGGCACATTCCCCGATTTGAAACGCAGTTTTTTGCCCAGACCGTGTTTTCAGTGTGAAAACCCGTCTTGCGTCCCGGTTTGCCCGGTAGGCGCAACGAAAAAAGAGGCTGACGGTATCGTCTCCATTGATTATAGCAAGTGTATTGGCTGTAGAGCTTGTATGGCGAATTGCCCGTATGGTGCCAGAACATTCGACACTGGCCGTTACTATACCGAAGGCACACCCGCCGTGCAAGAACTGGAAAAGGCAGGTTTTTATGAGTACGGAAAACTTTGGCGGCGTGACAGCAAGCATGGCGATGTCGCCGGCAGCGCGCGCAAGTGTAATTTCTGCAGCAGCCGCGTGGGCAAAGGACTTTTGCCAATATGCGCAACTACTTGCATAGGCCGGGCAACCCTGTTTGGCGACTTGAGCGATCCCAATGCTCTTGTTGCCAAGACATTGGCGGCGAACAAAGCCTACCGCTTAAAAGAAGAAGCGGGGACTAAGCCGCAAGTTTATTATATTTAGGGGGTGTGGCACATGAGTAAAAGCTTGAAAGGAATTATACTGGCGCTTTTTATAGCTGGTCTTGCTGCCGCGCTCGGCAAGGTGTTCTTCTGGGGCGAAGCGGCGACAAACTATGGCGCGTATGTACCATGGGGCTTATGGGTAGCGCTCTATATTTTTCTGGTTGGAACAGCGGCAGGCGCTGCCTGGACCGGCATTTATGCCGCCTATAGCCAGGGAGGCGAACCTAAGAAACTTACTTCGATCAGTCTTATTATTGCCGGCGCCAGCTTAGCGATCGGTTTAGCTTTTGTCGGCCTTGACCTGGGCAAGCCGCTGAAGGGCATATCGATTTTCTTCAATCCGTCGTTTAGCTCCAAACTGGCTTGGGCGTCTTGGCTGTACTTAGTTTTCTTCGGCTGTCTGGCCGGCTATTTCTTTACCAATGCGAAAAAAGGGTTCATGTACGCAGCAGGCGTAGTTGCCGCAGGCTTTGTTGTTGCGGAAGGACTGTTCTTTGGGTCAATGGTTGCCCGTCAGCTATGGAATTCCTTGCTAACACCGGTATCTTTTCTTACCTCGTCGCTCGCCGCAGGTAGTGCGGCTGTCTTGACCATTGGGATTTTATCCACAGAAGAAACCATTGCGGAAGAAGGCGTAAAGCTGCCCAAGCTGGTTATGCTTGCCGTTATTCTTCACGCCGGGGTAGAAGCTGTGCATGCGGTAGCAGGCGCCGGTATTGAGGCTCGGGCCATGTTGTCTTCCTGGATTTACCTGGGCGTGTTTGGCCTGTTCGGTGTGATTGTTCCACTGGCCCTATTAAAGAAAGGCAACCGAATGTCGTTAGCCCCGTTTGCTTTGATACTGGCCGGGTTTGTTGCCTATAAGTACGCTTTTGTAAGATACGGCTTTACCGCCGAGCCGCTTCCGGGTCTGGTTGCTGCGCTGCAGGATGCAAAATTAACAATGAGCTATATCCCTTCTACGGTTGAATGGGTAGTATCCATAGGTATGCTCGCGGGGGTTATCTGGATAGCGGATTTTGCTATTAACAAATTGACTGCCAAAGAGCGTGTCTAAAATAAATAAGAAAATAAGGAGGGATAGACGTGTCTGAAAAAATAGTAGCTGGCGTATTGAATAAAAAAATATCGCGGCGGGCTTTTGTTGCCGGTACGGCGATTGGCTGTTCCGCGCTGTTAATGGGTGATAGTGAGCTTAGCAACCTGTATGAGCGCGCTAAGGCAGGAGTGCTGACCCCGGAAGATGTGTACATTCTGAACCAGTCGGAAAACGCGATAGCCTCTACTGGTCTGCAATGTAATACCGGTTGTGCCATTTATTTAAAGCTTTTGGAGGGAAAGCCGGTAAAAATAGACGGGAATGGGTATTCGCCCACTGCCTTGTAC
>JAOACF010000164.1 GCA_026417995.1 Negativicutes bacterium | reverse complement strand
CCACTACACCGATTTCATTGGTATTGAGCCGAACCACGCTGCCAATCGGGTATACGGCAATATTCTCGGCAAATTTAGCGACAAGCTCGGCATCGAAATAGGTTCCCGATGCCTTGAGTATGATAGCCAGCGCTTCGTATACCGGCACAGCCGGACGATTGGTATTATCGGCGGTGAGTGCATCATAAACGTCAGCGATAGCAATAATGTGCGCATATTCCGCGATATCCTTGCCTTTGAGCCCGCGCGGGTAACCGCTGCCGTCAAAACGTTCGTGATGTTGCAACGCACAGTGGGCTGACATGAGGCTGATATCAGGGTTTTTACGTAAAATTTCAAAACCGAACCAGGGGTGTTTTTTTATTTCTTCTACTTCCGCCGGGGATAAGCGGCCGTTTTTATTCAGAACAGCCTGCGAGACTTCAAGCTTTCCTACGTCGTGCAAAAGCGCGCCTATCCCGAGGTCGCGCAACCTGAGTTCGTCATACCCGAGGCTTATGCCTGTCATAACGGAAAGGATGCATACGTTTACCGCGTGTCCATAGAGATAATCAGCCCGGGTGCGCATATCCACAAAATTCATCAACGTGCCGTGATTGCGGCATAATTCATCAATTAGCATATTGGTAGTTTTTTTGGCCCGTCCGGCATCAATGTTCTTCCCCAGCTTGACGTGGTCCATCAATGACTTGGCAGTCGTGACCGCTTCCATCCGCGCCCTTTCGCTGACTACGTCAGGAACGTCAATGTCTTTAGTAAATTCATCTTCTATGTAAATGTAGGTAACATCAAGTTCTTTGAGGCGCTTTACATAGCGCTCAGTTAGTTCAATACCTTCGCTGAGTAAAATTTGGCCGTCAGCGCTATACAACGGTTTGGCCAGTTTCATGCCGACGGAGATGTTATCTAAAAGTATTCGCCGCATAAGTCCCCCTATTTACGTAGTTTACCTAACCTTTGATCCAGACTGTAAATATAGGCCAGTACCTCAGCTACGGCGGCATAAAGTTCGGGGGGAATCTCCCGATCAATTTCCAGCGCCATCAGCATGGCAGACAGCGATTTGTTTTGGTAAACCGGTATGGCATGTTTTTTGGCAATATCGAGAATATTTTCAGCTACTTGTCCCGTACCTTTAGCCGTAATACGGGGAGCGGTGTCATGCGATTGATCATAGCGGATGGCGATGGCCTGTGTTGGCTCTTTATCCTTATGAAACGGCTTCTTCATGTTTCATCACCTGTCTCGGCTGTTGTTTTAAGTATAATATCACCGATGGCCAGGGGTAGATTGACGAGGCGCTTATGCAATTCGTCCCGCTCAATGCTAACGCAGGTTGCGGGCGAAGTAGTCAACCGGATGTTTAGCTGGTTATTGCCACAAAGATGGAAAATTGCCTCCAACGGCCCCATGTGTTCGGTCATCAGGCAAACCCGTAGCCAAATATCGCGTTGAACCGCTTCATCGGTGGCGCATGCGAACCGGTTGTCATGGTAGACATGTACATACGCTGGATAGGGCTTACCGGCTCGCTCAAAATAAATTGGCACAAAAAATGACAAGTCTGGCCGTTGTTCGCCTGCGACAAACGTACTTTTGTCGCCAGCATCAAACGAGGCGATTAATTTATACAATGTTTCGCTGATTTTTTGCTGGGTGAAAGCTACCTCATCTCTGCCGGCTTGCAGTGCGCTACCAGTTACCTGCTGTTCATCCAGCAAAATTTGCAATACTTCTCCTAACCGGGCCTGAATTGTTTTCGCAGCCAGGGTCAAATTTTTCAACTGGTTTTCGCGTAAGATATCCAAACTGTAGCTATTGGCTATGAGATCGATAACGGACTTACGAACCGGTTCCGGAAGCGTCTTAAGCAAGCTCTCCCGGTACTCAAGGATAGAGGCAAGCTCAGATATGCCAGCCTTAACCAATCCATCCAGCGATGTGGCCTGAGGGATTGGCGCTAGTTGTACAGATTGTCCGGACGTAGGAGGAATCCCGGCTGATTTTCCTGCTTGCGATGGTATAGCAAAAAATGTTTCTACCAAAAGCCGAGGGTCAATCCGCATGCGCATTCCTCCATGATTTTACCGGTTCGAAGCTTTGCCGATGGGCCGGGCAGGGCCCGTACTTCCGGATTGCTTCCAGGTGTTCAGGCGTGGCATACCCCTTATGTTTTTTAAACCCGTAAGCCGGAAACTCCGCATCCAGCTCATTCATGATTCTGTCCCTTTCAACCTTGGCAATAATTGAGGCGGCAGCAATTGACGCGCTGAGGGCGTCGCCGCCGACAAGCGGCTGCGAGTACATCGTAAGCTCTGGTAGCGGGACGGCGTCGATCAGCACGGCGTCAGGCTGCCAGGGAAGCGCGGACACTGCCTGGTACATGCCGCTGCGCGTGGCCTGATAAATGTTTTTTTCATCAATGACTGGAACAGGCACGTTTATCGAGGTATAAGCGAGCGCCTTTTCCCTGATAAGTTCATATATATACTCGCGTTGGTGTGGGGTTAAACGTTTTGAATCGTTTAACAGCGGGATATGACAGCCTAGCGGCAGCACTACGCAGCCAACAACTACCGGTCCGGCCAACGGACCTCTGCCGGCTTCGTCGATGCCGGCAATATGGGTAAAACCACGTTGATATAATTCACGTTCGTATTGGTACAGGTTTTGAACCCGATCACGTTCCTGCTCTATTTTGCGCTCGAGCAACAGCCGTTTTTGCAGCAAGCGCGCCACTTTTAAGCGCGAGTCTTGTTCGAGTTCTCTGAGCAGCTCAGGAGATACGTCCTCGTGTTCCAAGGCTGCGGCAACTTGGGCAATAGTCATTTTTACCTGTTTCAAGACATCACCGCCACGGGTTCTACATAATCGGGCAACAAGGATGTATTCGTTTCATAGGCGACGAATCCCTGCCATCTGACTCCATAAACAACAAGACGCCGGCAAAAGTTTGCCAGCGTCTCGCGTATTGTCTGCGATTTAATTTTTAGGTTCCGGCTGAGGTGGCTCATCCAGGGTAAATGGTCCTAGCTTGCCTGCGCGAAATTCATTGATAATAATGCGGCATATCTTTTCCCGGTCGACAATGCCGCCGGCCCGCAAACAGCCACGCTTGGCGCCCAGCTTCAGCAGCAGATCATGCGGGTCGGGAGGAACTTCGTCAAGATTAAAGCGGGCCGCAACTCTGTCAGGATACTTGTTAATTAGAAGCACCAGCAGTTTAAGCACTACTTTCTCCATGTCAAAAACATCGTCGCTGATCGCGCCGGTAACAGCTAGGCGGAAGGCGACTTCCTGGTCGTCAAATTTTGGCCAGAGAACGCCGGGAGTGTCCAGCAGTTCCAAATTGTTGCCAATCTTGATCCACTGCTTACCGCGCGTAACACCGGGCTTGTCGCCGGTTTTTACAGTCGCCGTCCCCAGCAGGCGGTTAATCAGCGATGATTTGCCAACATTCGGTATGCCTAAAATCATAGCGCGGATGGCGCGCTGCCGTATACCTTTGGCGGCCATCGCCTGCATTTTGGCACTGGCTACGGCCTCCACCTTGCTTACTAATTGTTTGGCGCCTTTACCGGTCGTTGCCTCCAGCAACACGGCTTCCAGCCCCTTTTGCCGGAAGGATCGTAGCCAACTTTCATTGCCTTCGGGTTGGGCAAGATCGGCTTTATTAAGGACGATCACCCTCGGTTTTGCGCCGGTTACTTCTTGGATTTCCGGGTTCGCGCTGCTATAGGGGATGCGAGCATCGACAAGCTCAATGACAACGTCGATAAGCTTGAGATGCTCTTTAATCAGCCGGTGGGCCTTGGCCATATGCCCTGGAAACCATTGGATCCGGATATCATCCATGCCGCCTTATTTCCTCCTGTCGCCGTCCTAGCAATTTCTTCGGTATAAGTTTGGCTTACGGAAGGGATTTTATGTGATCCAACGGCCAGAAGACTAAAACGGCTTTGCCTTTAATTAGGTCATACGGTACAAAACCAACATCCTTGAAGCGGCTGTCTTCCGAATTATTGCGGTTGTCGCCCATGACAAACACATGTCCTGCAGGCACAGTACTCAGCGGATAGGAACCGCGCGTGCGTTCGAGAATGTAAGTTTCATTTTGAAGCTGCCCATTGACGAAGACGCGCCCGTCTTTAATTTCAATTGTGTCACCCGGTACAGCAATTACCCGTTTAATAAAGTCGCGGCTAGGATCGCGCGGATAACGGAAAACCAAAATTTCGCCACGCTCCGGCTGCCTGAACCTGTAAATGAATTTATTAACAACCAATCGCTCACTATTGACCAGCGTTGGACGCATCGACGGTCCTTCTACCATGTAC
>JAOACF010000163.1:500-4351 GCA_026417995.1 Negativicutes bacterium | reverse complement strand
GTTACTCGTCCGGGCAAGGACGGTGCTGTCTTCTTCTTTTTTGCTCTTAAAAACTCCTACAATAACTTTACACTAACCGGCGATTTGCAGCGCGCCACCCGTGCTAAGCAGGGATGTTGGCGAAATATAACGAAAACATGGACTAGTTTAAGTAAGAGGGGACTGTCTATGAGCCATTTTTTCGCTTACCTGGCGCGCATGAAGCTAATTCAGCGCTGGGGTTTGATGCGCAACACGACACCGGAAAACATTCAGGAACATAGCCTCCAGGCGGCTATGATTGCCCATAATTTGGCCGTCATCCGCAATACGCATTTTGGCGGTGCCGTAAATTCCGACCGAGTTATGACGCTGGCTGCCTATCATGAGGTGGCCGAAATCTTCACCGGCGACCTGCCGACGCCTGTCAAGTATTTTAGCCCCCAAATCAAAGCAGCTTACGGCGATATTGAACAATTAGCCAAAGAAAAGCTTTACGGTATGCTGCCGTGCGAACTCAGGGCGGCATATCAGCCGCTTTTGTTTCCCCGGGAAGAAGATGCCGAGCTGTGGCAATTGGTAAAAGCCGCCGATAAAATCTGCGCCTTTTTAAAGTGCGCAGAAGAATTGAAGGCCGGCAATCAGGAATTTGCGGCTGCAGCCAAAACCATTCGCCAAGAAATTATGCAGATGTCGCTCCCGGAGGTTCAATATTTTATGGAAAAGTTTGTGCCAAGTTTTTCGCTTGCATTGGATGAGATGAGTTAACCGGCTAAGGTTTCTTAATCATGCTTGATGCGGTTGCCTGACGCTAATCATCAAGAGGCTGATGTGTTCTCCTAATATTTTACACAAGCAGGAAAATATGGTAATATATGGAATGTATTACCATAAAAATACCGATGCTTGAGGAGAATATATGAAGGAGTTTGTTTGTACATCGTGTCAGGAAAAGTGGTATAGTGCGGCCGATATCAAAAGCCCGTGTGAAAAATGCGGCGGCAGCCTCAAAGAGGTGAAGCCGGACTGTCGAATTCTTGCGGGGGGCGATATCCCGCGAGGGCGGAAGGCGCAGCTTCGCCTTATCAAATCAAAGAGTATAAAATTACCATTGATTTTATCCCCGAAATAGGGTAATATTAGTGTTCCGATGGGTTATTTTCCCCATCCTTTTGCAAACGAATACTGTCTATGTGTCCGAAGCAACGCGGCGGCTTTTCGGCCGCTGAGGAAAGTCCGGGCAGGCACAGGCTGCGATGCCTGTAGTGATTGTGTGTGAGCTAACAACTCACAGCAGGAAGATTGTTTCCTGACGGCGGCAAAATTGGCTCTCCGAGTCAAGAGTAGCCTGAAAGTGCCACAGAAACGATGCGCTCCGGCGACGGAGCGGTGCAAGGGTAAACCCCACAAGCCTGAAACCCAAATTATGGTAGGGGAACTCTCCCGAAGGAATCCGGAACGGAAGGAGAGCGGCACTCAAGAATGCCGAGATAGATGCTGCTTTAGAAACAGAACCCGGCTTATGAGACACAAAGACAATTTCAATGGAGTGGTACTCAAGTGGCTGAAGAGGACGGTTTGCTAAATCGTTAGTAGGGGTAACCCTAGCGTGGGTTCAAATCCCACCCACTCCGCCAAATGCAAGGAAAAACAGCTGTTGACCGAAAAGGTTGGCAGCCGTTTTGCATAATACGGAACTTAATTTATCGTTTTGATATTATTACAGGTGTATTATTGTTTTGGCCTTATGATATCGCGCATGTTATCTGACACATATGGAATGGTTCCGAGCGAAGGGGCTCCTGTTCAAACGGTAGCTATTGAGGTATAATGACAGTAGAATTATGTGAAAAGTGCCACTGAAAGTGGGGGTACCTTTGAAGCTTAAAGCATTATTGGAAAGTAAAAAACAAGATATATTTGCTACCGCGGCCCGCTATGGCGCTTATAATATTCGTGTCTTCGGCTCAGTTGCCCGTGGCGATGCTGACGAAAACAGCGATATTGACTTTCTTGTTGAGTTGGAGCCTGGCCGCAGTTTGTTGGATTTAGGCGGGCTGTTAATTGAATTGCAGGAGTTGTTGGGTTGCTCGGTCGATGTCGTAACTGTAAACGGACTTAAAGAACGTATTCGGGAACAAGTGCTGAATGAGGTGGTCAGCCTGTGAGGAATCCCAATGAGCGAGTGTTGGATATGCTGGAAGCCATACAACGTATTGAGAAACATGCCATCAGGGGCCGCCGTGCCTTTGTTGACGATGAACTAATCCAAACTTATGTCGTTCACAACCTGCAAATTTTCGGGGAAGCAGCATTTAAGCTTTCTCCTGAATATCGGCAACAGCACCCGGAAATTCCCTGGGCAAAGATAATGGGTATGCGTCATATTCTGGTTCATGATTACTTCCAAATTGACTTAGAGATTGTTTGGGCAGTTGTCGAGCGGGATCTGCCAGCACTGAAAGAGCAACTGCAGGTGTTGGTTCAAATCCCACCCACTCCGCCAAATGCAAGGAAAAACGGCTGTTGACCGAAAAGGTTGGCAGCCGTTTTGCATACGCATAGAGGCCATTAACCGCTATTGTTATCTGCATAAGAATTGAATGATATATTTCCGGACGATTCATCGCCAACATTGTGGTAAGATAGGATGTAGAGGGTAACAGAGGTGAGAGTATGGCCCGCTTATCTGAGGATACAATGTATCAAGCGGTAGTCGCAAATGAACGGCAATATGACGGCGTGTTTTTTTACGCGGTTAAGACGACGGGAATCGTATGTCGGCCTTCTTGCAAGTCGAAGCTGCCGAATCGCCACAATATCGCCTTTTTCAATAGGCTGGAAGACGCGGTCCGGCAAGGGTACCGTATCTGCAAGCGGTGCCGCCCGGACTTGGGGCAGCACTATGCGCCTGAGACAGAACTGGCTGCAGCAGCTTGCGCCATAATGGCACAAGAGTATGACAATCCGGTTTTGCTACGCGAGCTGCCTGGTAGGCTAGGCGTCAGTTCTTCCCACTTTCAGCGTATGTTCAAAAAAACGGTTGGCCGCACGCCGAAAGAATATGTGCAAAACTTAAGGATTGCCAAAGCGGTGGAACTTTTAGGCAGTAGCGCCATGAGCACTGTCGACATTTCCTTGGCTTCCGGATTTGGCAATTTATCCAGCTTTTATGCTGCCTTTCGCGCCGTAACGGGTGTTTCACCCCAAAAATACAGGCGCAAGCAAGCTGTGAAGGGAGACTGCGATGAGTGTAAGCTATGACTGCCTTGAAGTGGATTTTGGGACGATATATTTAGCGGTGGATGGCAACGGTGTGTGCAAAATCGCGGTATCGCCTGAAGATTGGCACCGTTATAGCCAGATGCGGCGTTGTCAACGCAACAGCTATGACTGTCATCGGGTTATTAAGGAATTAACCGAGTATTTCAAGGGCGAGCGTCAACAGTTTACAGTCCCTATTTCAGTCGGCGGGACGCCGTTTGCCCGCAAAGTATGGCAGGAATTATGTGCTATACCTTATGGCCAAATAAGAACCTATAGTGATATCGCGGTGGCGGTAGGGAAACCCAAAGCGTGCCGGGCTGTAGGGCAGGCGAATTTTTCCAACCCTTTGCCGATCATTATTCCCTGCCACCGGGTTGTCGGCAAGGACGGCAGGTTGACAGGGTACAAAGGGGCTAATATTCATATAAAAAAGTATCTGTTAGAGCTGGAAACACGTTTTCGTAACGGCAAAAAGGAGCGTATCTGACATGGGCATTACTTTACCGGTTGCAGCAGCTTTATTGGCTGTCTATATTTTTTGGGGCGGCACATATCTTGCCATGAAGGTCGCCATTGAGACAATGCCGCCGTTAGTTATGGCGGGG
>JAOACF010000163.1:0-490 GCA_026417995.1 Negativicutes bacterium | reverse complement strand
CGGTTTATCATCGCCGGTACAATCGTCTATGTCTGGCAAATTCAGCGCGGTGTCGAGAAACCTACCGTCGCTCATTGGAAAAATGCCGCAATCGTCGGCGGGCTTCTGTTGCTGGGCGGCAATGGCGGGGTGGTTTGGGCGGAGCAGACAGTTGCGAGCGGCATGGCGGCGATTCTTGTTGCTACGGTACCATTATGGATGGCGCTGTTGGCCTGGCTGTGGCAGGGGGGCGACCGCCCCGGCAATGCCGTTCTCTTTGGCTTGATACCTGGCTTTGCCGGCATACTGCTGTTGGTTAAAAATTCAGGCGGCGAAATGGCCGCTTCATCGGCACAGTGGACTGGCTATATCGTGCTTGTTGGGGCAGCGATCTCCTGGGCGACCGCCGCGCTTTATTCCCGTATCGCCAAACTGCCGCCTGCGCCGCTTATGGCTATTTCCCTACAGATGCTGACAGGCGGATTGTTATGCTTGTTATTTGGATTGCTGA
>JAOACF010000162.1 GCA_026417995.1 Negativicutes bacterium | reverse complement strand
ACAGTACCTGCCAGAATGTATCTATACTATGGCACGATGCTGGAACAAGGAACTCGGAACGTGCATCTGGAGCTTTTCAGCAGTCTCCTCCGGTTCTAATTATATACCGAAAATAATTGCTTAAAAATGAGTTTTGCAAAACTCATATAGTAGTATCCGCGCTCTAGCGATTGCCTATTATATGATTTTAGCAAAATGGCCGCTGAATGTAAAGAAAACCAACCATGTATAGTCTGTCCCGGCTGTGGGCAAAATAATTGCAAAGTGGACTTAAGGGGAGGAAAAATATGGGGTTTAATACGCTTGATATTGCCGGCCAGATTGCCGACATGAAAAATGTAGACTATAAAAATACCCTGGCAATCGCCGTATTGATTGAACTTTTGATTGACAAAGGCTTGTTCACCCGCCAGGATTTTGCCCGCAAAGCTGCCGAGATGGAAGGTTCCTGCCTGGCGGAAATCGCCCTGGCACGCAGAATGAAAAAGCTTGAGACGCCGGAATAAGGCATGGGAAAAAGGGCTTAAAGCAAATGACGCTTTAAGCCCTTTGTTTTTTATCCTCCTTCCAGCACCGGCACTACTGCCAAAACCCCCGCTTGCGTCAGCGGCTCCTGCGGCAACACAGGGCGTCCGTTATAAACGACAAGCACGTCGTCGATACGGAAATTGCCGAGAACGCCCGCGAGCAGCTCAATTGCCGGCGTTCCCGCCGGAACTGCCGCCGCCGTCTCCGGGCGGTCGATCAGCAGCCATTTTATGCGTATGTTTACCATTTGTCCGTCAGCATTCATTACAGTTTCATTTCCTTCAGATCCTCGTCGTTTATGTCAAACACAGCGTTTACCGCCGGGTTTACTTCCTCGTAAAAGTGCTCGGGCAGGCGGTCATGCGCCGCTGTAAAACCCGCCCCGCGGTTAAATTCTTGTTCAAGGCGAATATTTTCCCGCCCGATCGTTGCGAAATCGTTTTCCGTCAACTGCCAGCCATGAAGCGCGTTTATCATCTCGGCCAAAATAGCTCGGTTCGGCAGCGCCGGCACAATCATCATGCACAAGCCAAGCGCATCGATAATGCTCATCCCCAGCTGCGATTTGGCGGAAAGTGCGACCTTGCCTTCCTTGTCATGGTGAATGGTCTGCGCTCTCGCCACATTGCCCGCGGTGTGGTCGGCCCCCATCGGCGTGGTAATATAGGTGACGCCCGTGCCTTTGATGCCACGGGGCTCATAAGCGGGCATCCCCTGCCCCTTAACGGCCGGGACGCGCAGCACGCCCAAGACCTTGGCGGCGACTACGCAGCCGGCGGCAATAATCTTGCCCAGATACGTATCATGCATCATCTCTTCCATTAAGCTAAGCGCCGCCGGCCCATCGCCGAACGGAAGCACGCCCGCTTCCATGGCGATGCCGATAGCGCAGCCAATCTCAATGGTATCAACGCCATATTCGTTGCACATCCGGTTGAGTTTGGCGATAACATCTAGGTCGCCAATCTCCAGATTGGCGCCTAACAAGCCGAGTGTCTCATATTCCAGCGGCGAAACAATGATTTTCCCGTCCCGGTCAGGATACCGGTTGGAACAGCGCACCAGACAGCCTGGCATGCAGGCGTGCGTAGGCGTGCCCTCACCGCCGCGGGCAACGATGGTATCATGGAGGGCGCGCCCGTTGATATTCTCCGCGCCAGCAAAACGCCCGGTACGGAAATTGCGGGTAGGCAGCCCGCCAATCGTGTTGGTTGTCTCCATCATCGCCGCCGTGCCGAATTTAGGAAAGACTTCGGCCGTCTGCGGATGCTTGAGCAGCAGTTGATGAAACTCTTTGGTTTTTTGCAAATATTCTTCTTTGCTGACAGGCGCCGGCTGCGGACAGCCGGTATCGTCCAGCACGATGCCCAAAAGATGCTTCGCGCCCATGACTGCCCCCAAAGCCCCGCGCCCGCTAAAGCGCCAGGGTACGCCCTCGGTGTCATTGTTGGCGATGCCTGCCGTCAGCTGCTTCCGCTCGCCGGCAGGGCCAATAAGAATAACGCCGACAGAACGCCCGTATTGGCGGTAAATTGCCTCCGCCTTTTCGCTCATCGTCAGGCCGCACAGTTCATTGGCGGGCTTGAGCGATGCTCCGTCTTTGTTAATTACCAGCACAAACCAGTCCTGATCTTCCCGGATACCCTCAGCCACTATCGCCCGGATACCCAGTCTGCCCAGCTTATAGGCCGCTATGCCGCCCGCATTGCTTTCTTTGATGCCGCCGGTCAGCGGACTTTTGGCGCCGACAGACAGGCGATTGGCGCAGGATATGGTCGTACCGGCAAGCAGGCCGCAGGTAAAGACCAGCTTATTGTTGGGACCCAGCGGCTCAGCCACTGCCGGAACCTCATCCGCCACAATGCGGGAAGACAGCGCCCGCCCGCCAAGATATCGATAAGCCTCAGGCAGCGTCTCGCGCTTAACCGTGAGTGTATTCATATTAATTCGCCAGAGTGTATCAAGCATACCGTTTCCTCCTCTTGAGCTTATGATGAGTTCTTCCACTCTTGCCGCAAAAACCCTTCCCTGCTCCCAAAAAAACAGGCTGCCTTCCGGCAGCCCCTGATACGTTAAAGCTCCGAGGGAGATTGCCGCACTCCGCTTCGATCCGTTCGCAAGGACATTTTACCTGTGTCATCGCGAGCGCCAGCGTAGCGATCTCCCCCCGTTATGTACTTAGAATTCGGGTTCAATCAAGCCGTAGTGGCCATCCCTGCGGCGATAGATCACATTAACCTCTTCCGTCTCCGCATTCATGAACACATAGAAATCATGATTGATCAGGTTCATCTGCATAATAGCCTCTTCCACACTCACCGGTTTGACGGCAAAGCGCTTGGTTTTTACTACTTTAAACTCGTCAGCGTCAGTCTCGGGCGCATGCGCCGGAGCCTCATACCGGAAAACACCCTGTTTTAGCTTGCGCGCAATCTTTGTTTTATATTTCTCAATCTGTTTCTCCAGTTTTTCAATAACCAGGTCGATAGAGGTGTACATGTCGGTGGTCGCCTCTTCACCTCGCAGCAGCATGCCGTTAACCGGCACTGTGACCTCAACGATATGGCGGCCTTTGGCGACAGTGAGGATTACAGTAATTTCACCGAGGTTGTCAAAGTACTTCGTGATTTTGCCGATGCGTTTCTCCACGTAGTCCTTCAAAGCCGGAGTGATTTCGATGTTTTTTCCTCGTACGGTGATTGCCATTTTACCCCATCCCCTTTCTGCGTAACTCGGCAAGCATAGCGCTCGCCGGGATATAGAAGCATTACGGGTTCGCCGTATTTTGCCTTTATATCCTATATAGTATTATTCCCGCTCGCGCAAAAAATTCCTGTACACACTTAACAGAAAATTAACTTTACAAGCCGCAGGAGCAAAAAGCGCGGCGCGCCGCACAGTCCACGCCCGGCAGCTTTATTGTCCGGAATCAAAAAACCCGGCTCAAAGAGCCGGGATTAATGGCGCAATTACAGCTTGACAACGTTAGCAGCTTGCGGTCCGCGCGCACCTTCCACGATATCGAATTCCACTTGCTGCCCTTCTACCAGGGTTTTAAAGCCTTGGTCCTGGATAGCCGAGAAATGAACGAACACATCGCCGCCTTCTTCTCTCTCGAGGAATCCGTAACCCTTTTCCGCGCTGAACCATTTCACTTTACCAATCATTCTTGAAACTCCTCCTAGTATGTACTGCCGACCAAATAAATGGTCACAGACTTGATTATATACTTCCAAACAAGCTATGTCAACTTATCCGGCGGCAGCAAGGGGTTTCGAGACGAAATGGTCTGGCCTACTTTGTCATAAGCATTTTGGGTATAAAAGTGGTTAAAATTGGAAAATAAGTTATCAGTGCCAATACCCCCAGCGCGATGACAAAAGGCGGCCAAATCCCTTTGCTCAGCCGCTCCAGGGAAATGCCGGAAATGCCGCAGATAGCAAACAGCACCGCGCCGACCGGCGGTGTAATAAGCCCGAGGACTAAGTTAAAGCAGACGACGATGCCCATATGCACGGGATCAACACCCACTTGCGCCGCCATGGGAGCCAATACCGGCGTGACGATGGTAATTGCCGGCGCAGTTTCCAGCGGAATACCGATGATAATCAACAGAATATTGATCAGCAAGAGTAGCACTGACGGCGAGGAACTGATTTCTTTCATGGCACCGACAATAAGCTGGGGAATCTGCTCGGCGGCAATAATCCAGGAAAAGGGTTCGGACAGTCCCAGCAGCAGCATAACCATGGCCGACTCGATGCCCGAATTGAGCAAAATGTCGGGAAGCCGCCGCCAGTTTAATTGCCTATAGACAAAAGCTCCGACAACCAGAGCATACACTACCACTACCCCTGCCGCTTCAGTGGGGGTAAAGGCGCCGCCCAGGATGCCGCCCAAGATGATAGCAGGC
>JAOACF010000161.1 GCA_026417995.1 Negativicutes bacterium | reverse complement strand
GCCCGGCACCGTGCCGACCGTAGGAAAGTTTTTCTGCTGGCTGCTGCCGCCGCTGCCCGCACTGAACCCGCCGGTTGACAGCGGCCCCTGAGCTACGGCATAAACTATTCCGTTCGCAGCCCGCAACGGTGACTGAAGCAGCGTTCCGCCCTGCAGGCTTTTGGCATCGCCGAGGGAAGAGATGACAATATCGATCGTATCGCCCGGCTTGACAAAGGGCGGCAGTTGGGCGGTAATCATGACTGCGGCCACGTTCTTAGCCTGCAGCTGAGCGGTATTCACCGTAATGCCGAATGATTTAAGCATATTGGCAACTGACTGAACGGCGCTGGTTTTATTGGAATCACCCGTGCCGTTCAGGCCGACGACCAGGCCGTAGCCCAACAGTTGGTTGCTGCGAACACCCTGCACCTTGGCGATATCCTTGATGCGGGCGGTCGGCGCGGCGAATACGGTTGCGGCAGATGCCGCGATGCAGAGGGCGATAACCAGGATAGACGCGAGTTTGCGCATAGTGCCTCCGGTATGTAAGCGAACTTAGAAGATGATATTCAATAACTGCGACAGAATTCCCTGCCGCTGTTTGCTGGCAATTGGCCCCTTGCCGTCAATGCGCAGCGTGGCATTGGCCACATAGTTGGATAATACGGTGTTGTCGGGTTTGATGTCGTCCGGCCGGACAGTGCCGGTAATGGTAATTTTATGTTCTTCGCCGTTTTGCTTTATGCTTTGCGTACCGGCAACCAGCAGGTTGCCGTTGGGCTGAATTGCCGTCACCGTAACGCTGATCGTACCGCTCACTTTGTTGGTGTTGCTGATTTTGCCCTGCGCGTTAAATTGGTCATCGGCGCCAAAGCTGGCATTGTTAATGAAGGTGAACAACCCGACACCTGCAGTGACATTCGAGCTGGCCGCTTTGGAGTTTTCCGCCTTGCCTTCCCGCGAGGAACTGGAGGCTTCGTTAATAATGATGGTTAATACGTCGCCAACGGCGCGTGCCTTGCGATCACCGTAAAGGTTGGCCGCCGGCGTATTATCGCTCCACAGCGAAGAGGCTTCCGCATTGGTCATGACCAGCAAAAGCATGATCCCCAGCAGGAGACTGAGCCCCATTCTGAATTTCTTTTCCATAATTGACGCCTCCTCTATTGCAGCGTAACCGCCTCCACCCTATCCCCGGCAACCACTTTGGCTGCCAGAATGCGTTTAGAAGCGATGTTCTGAACCCGGATGATTTGGCCTTCCGCCCCGTCCTGCAAAGCCAGGCCGGCGGCGGTAACGGCGATCGCGCCGGCAGAAGCAGCTATCACTACGGTGCTGCCGCGTTTGACGAGCACCGGTTTGGTTACATCTGTACGGCTAACCGCCGCGCCGGGAGCCAGGTAGCGCTTGGCCGCCAATCCGGCAAGCGCCCGGACATCGGTTATATAACCGCTCATTCCAGCCACATCCGTCCGCCGATACGCCAGTTTTTCCGCGGTGAGCGTTTCGTTGACATTGATCGGCTTGGCGGCAACCACGATATCTTCAAAGATTTTTATGTAGAACCGCGGCGTTGCCCGGGTGTACCAGCGGCCGTCCACATATACTTCGATGTTTACGGGTGTGGGCGTGCCCTTGCGGATGCCGTACGGTACTTCCGCCTTAAGCGTAACTTTGCCGAGCGGCACCTGTATTTCGGCTGGCTGATCAACCGCGGCGATTTCCAGTTTTGCTTCATCAAGATTGATCTGTTTTTTGAGCGCAGCAACTGCCGCTGCCTCCAGCTGCAAACCGCTTACCGCCTGCGCAGCGGTGCGAATGACGACTGCGTCCGGTATCTGCCAGGTTGCGCCGCTAAAGTCGCCGCCGGACGCCGCCAACCGGGCGCCTAACATCTCCCTGGTCAGCACCAGCCTGCCTCCCGGCTTAGGCGCCGACCCCAGCGGCAAGCTGCGCAACCGATCAGTGCGCGCCTGATCATCACCCGTTATATCGGCAATATCCCCCAGCGTCAACAGCGGGCCGGTGACGGTTCGTTCGGCGCCAACCACAATTGCCAGCTCACCCGCCCAAACCGGCGATGCGGTCAGGCAGATAATCAGGAGTAAACCGGCTATTTTTCGCAGCATTCCTATCACCTAGCGCCTTAAATTGGCCGCTTGGCCGAGCATATCGTCGGCTGTCTGGATGGCTTTGGAATTTACCTCATAAGCCCGCTGGGCGACAATCATGTTGACCATTTCTTCCACTACCTGGACGTTCGACATCTCCAGATATTTCTGCACCAGCGTTCCGGCGCCGTCTGTGCCGGGATTGCTGACAACCGGCGCTCCCGAGGCGGCAGTTTCCTTCAGCAGGTTGCGCCCCATGCTGTCAAGCCCGGCAGGATTGACAAAGCGGGCAATCTGAATTTGGCCGATATTCTGCGGGGCATTCTGGCCCGCTATTGTTACGGTAACCTGGCCGTCGGCCGCAATACTAACGTCGGTGGCTTCCGCCGGGATGGTAATGGCCGGTTCAAGCGGATAGCCCTCGGAAGTTACGATGCGTCCCTGCGCGTCCTTTTTGAGCGCGCCGTCGCGGGTATAGGCGATTGTGCCGTCCGGCATGCTGACTTGCAAAAAGCCGTCGCCTTCAATGGCGATATCCAGCGAATTGCCTGTTTGCTGAAAGTTGCCCTGCGTGTAAATTTTCTGCGTGGCTACCTGCCGGACGCCGTGCCCCATTTGAATGCCTGTGGGCAGCATGGTGTCCGGTCCGCTGGTTGCGCCGGCCTGGCGGATAGTCTGGTACATGAGGTCTTGGAAATCGGTGCGGCTTTTTTTAAAGCCACTGGTGTTCACATTTGCCAGATTATTGGAAATCACATCAATATTGGCCTGCTGGGCAACCATGCCGGTGCCTGCAGTCCAGAGCGCGCGCATCATGGATGTATCCTCCTCGTTGTAGGTACTTAAGGTTAACATTAGGAATTCAAGAGTCAGAATTCAGAATTCAGGAGAGTTTGGGATAACCGTTTCCCCATATTCTGACTCCTGACTTCTGGCTTCTGAATTCCCTAAACTCTTACCTCCTGAATTCATCTCTATCTTCTCTCGCCACTTCAGTCGGTCAGCGGCATGACGGGCTTCCGTAAAGGTCCGGCCCTAGGCTAATGCTTAAGTATTCAATAGTCAGAAGTCAGAATTCAGAAGAGGGAACGGAGAACCGCAAGTATCCAGGAGCTTGAATTCAGCCTGCTGTATTCTGAATTCCACCTCTTTCTACACTCTGCCTACTTCGTTTACGGCCTTGTCCAGCAGCTGGTCGTGGGCCTCAACCGCTTTGGCATTAATTTCATAAGCCCGGTAACCGGCAATCATATTTACCATCTCCGCGACCACGTTAACGTTGGACATTTCCAGCATGCCCTGCCGGATGCGGCCGGAAGCCGGAACGCCTGCGGCATCGCCTGTCGCCCGGAACAGGCTGCTGCCTTCTTTTGCCAAAAGTTTTTCGTCGGCGAACTCGGTCAGCTGCAGGCGGCCGATTTCTATGCCGTCAACCTGAACCGCGCCGTCCTCGGCAAAATGAACCTGCCCGTTATTGATGCGCAGGGGGCCGTTTTCGCCCATGACTCTGTAGCCATCGCCGGTTGTAAGCTCGCCCTGCGCGTTGCGGCTGAAGCTGCCGCTGCGGGTGTACCGGAGGCCGTTCGGCGTCTCTACGGCAAAGTAGCCCTTTCCTTCAATCGCCGCATCGAGTGCATTTCCGGTGGGACGAATTATACCGGCCGTATGGATAACCGCCACTTCGTCTATGACGGCGCCCCGTCCCAGCATGCCGATAACCGGCTCATCCGCGCCGTCGTTAATCCGGCGGATAAGCGCAGCGGCGAAATCCTTGCTTACCGCTATATCTTTTTTATAACCGCCGGTATTGGCATTAGCCAGATTGTTTGCGATCGTATCATTGCGCAGCGCTTCGGCTACCATGCCTGAAGCCGCTGCATACAGTCCCCGTATCACGCAATCACCTCTTGCTATGTATATCGTGCACTTTGCGCCAAAGCTTAAGTGTATTTGCGGGAAAATGCCGCAGCCCCGGCAGCAAAGAACAGGGACTGTCTCCTTTTTTGCGGCGGGGCATAAAGAAACCGGGCGAATTGCCCGGTCTACTTCGTGCCTTTCTGTTTCGGCTCTTTCGCAATTTGCTCTTTCAATTTTTCCGTTTCGCTTTCCAGCTTGATATCTTTCATTATCTGCGATACGCCGTTCAGCGCTTTGCCCATATTGGCGCCGATTTGCTTGGCAATTTCGCCCCAGCCCAGCGAACGGTCGCGCATTGCAATAATTTCCCAGGACGGTTTGCGGCTGACATGGGACAAGCTGTAGACCAGCGCGATTTCCCCGTAGCCGTATTTTTTTTGGCGCAATTCCGTTACCTTGGCTGAATCTACCGAAAAGCCGAGTATCTTGGCAATGCTGTTGGCTAGGTTGGCATCCTGCTCCAGCGGGTCTACCGGCGGCGGCGCCGGCTTTGCCGCTAACACCGGCCCGCAAGATACGGCAAGCAGCAACAGCAGCGACAGGAAGACCCGCATCTTTTTCCCAAACATAATTCCCTACCTCCCCCAGTATTTTCCTATATGGTAACATAC
>JAOACF010000016.1:8040-32529 GCA_026417995.1 Negativicutes bacterium | reverse complement strand
GAATACGGACGAAGAAGTGATCGCTGCACTTGAGGATATCAATCAAGCTGCCGGCAAGCACAAAGCCGCTACCGATTTATAGTAGCGGCTTTGTGCCTGTATTACCAAATATGCCGGGGTTTCGCCCAGGGAAAAGCCTCTTGCAGGAGACGCATGTCATCTCGGACGCGTTCAGGCGGTATGGCCAGAATACGGGCAACATCCAGCCAGGTATTGTTGATGCGTTTGACCGCGAGCACTTCTTCAATGCTTTTCGCCGTATCACGGGCAAAAAGGCCGGCAATGGCAATATCGCGCGGCTTATACCCATCCGCGAGCAGCGTGCGGGTCACGCTCTGCTCCAGCCCCAGCTTGGCATGAAACTGCCCAATGACGACATTGTGGCTGGTCGCTTTAGCCTGCTGGCGTGTGACTCCCAGTTTTTGCGCAACCTCGCGCCAGGTATTGGATGAAGTTTTCAGCGGCATAATTTCATCTAGGCTGTTGCCGCTCGCCAGCGCCAGAAAGCTGCCAGCGCCGATGTCGCGATAGCTGACCCCCGCCGCAAGATAGCGCGAAACGGCCGCTTCGCTAACACCAAACAAGTCGCTCATCGTTTTAGCGAACTGTGAGGGGTTGATCTGTCGCTGCCCATAACCGGGGTTCATATCGCCTGGGGCTGCCTGAACAAAAATTCCGGGCAGCAGCAAGATAAGGCAGAGTGCACAGGCTGCGGCAATGAACCATGACTTACTTGGAAAACGCATAAATATTGACACCTCCGCATCATAGTAGTTTTAGTATGATGGGAATTTATGACAGATGTGTGACAAAAAATGGCCTGCCGCAAATTAGCGCAAAAAGTAACCGGTGACGGCAGCAAACATAAAATACAGGCCGTGGGCTGCCAAACTTGACTTGCCATAAAGAAGGTGCTACAATTTCTTTGGGAATAACACACGCGGGTGTAGTTCAGCGGTAGAACGTCAGCTTCCCAAGCTGAATGCCGAGGGTTCGATTCCCTTCACCCGCTCCACAATAATAAAAGACCGGTTATCATAAGTGATAACCGGTCTTTTATTATTGCCGCCGTTTAATTTGTTTCAGCCGCTCGTGCATAAATTTCTTATAGGCTTCTACTCCCGGCTGGTCGTAGGCGTTGACGTTGGCAAGTTCCCCCTCGTAAGCGACGGACAGGGCCAGCAGGTATAGCAGCTCGCCTAAGTGGAAGGGCGACAGTTCGGGGAGCGTGATGGTCGCGTTAAAGCGGCCGTCGCCGGTCAGAGCGGCGGCATTGGCCTGCAGGGCGGCGTCCAGCGCTTCGCCGAGAGGAATGCCGGCAATGTCTTGCAACGCGGGTGCCTGGGGAAACGCATTGGGGATGGACGGGTTTGAGGGCCAATTGGCTACCCGGATAAACTGCAGCACTTTGTTCTTTTTACCGTCTTGATGCTGTTGGGTTTGGGCGTGCATGTCCGTGGTGCCGACAGCGACCGTCGGGGTGCGTCCGTAGAAAATTTCCCGCCCGGCGCGGTCACGGCGTTTGCCGAGCGACTCGGCCAAAAGCTGAACATACCATTCAGCGGTTGATTTCAGGTAATCGGCATAGGGCATAAACACTTCGATATCGCGGCCGTATTTGACGGCCGCAAGATATTTCAGGGACGCGTTTAAGAGCGCCGGGTTTTCGTTGAGGGCGGCGCTCCGGCAAGCCTCATCCATACTGCGGGCACCGGCCAGAAAGGCGTCTATATCGAAGCCGACAGTAACGCCGGTAATAAGGCCGACTTCGGAAAACACGCTGAAGCGGCCGCCGACGCCGTCCGGCACGGCGAACCGCTGCCATCCCTGCTGCGCCGCCAGCCTGCCGAGCAAAGTGGCGTGGTCGCCTGCCGCCGGATCGGTAACCGCCACTACTTCCGGCTTGATGTATATATCTTCCCGCAGGGATTGGTAAACAGTCATAAAGGTAGACATCGTATCAATCGTTGAGCCGGATTTGCTGATAACTACCAGGACAATACGGTACGGCTGTCCTCGGTGGGCAGCTTTGACAGCGGCCTCGGAGCGGATTAGGGCGATTAGCTCCTCGGTGCGGCGGGGGTCCATGTTATTGCCGCTAAAGTAAAGCTTAGGATAACCATTGCGGGCTTCCGGCGGAAGCTGGTTCCAAAACTCGCCGCAGTGAACGTCAAAGATAACCTTATTGCCGAGAAATGAGCCGCCGATGCCGAAAGATATCACGGCATCCGTCTGATAACGCAGACTTTGGCCAAACTCTTTCAGCCGGCGGATTGATTCCGGATTGTTGATATTGCCGGCTTCGATGTAAGGGAGCCGGGTAAACAGCACTTTTTCCGGCAGCCCGTCTTTCGACACGTGCGCTTTCGCCAGACCCGTGCGCCGCAATTCGTCAACGGCCTGCGCCGCTTCTTGCACGGAGAAGGAGAATTCTTCGATATCGCGCGGCGTTATCATGTTTTCGCCGCAGAAATTGCGGCAGTCCAGGACAAAGCCAGAGGGGAGCTTAATGTATCCGTATGTCATGGGATTCTCCTTCCTATGCGCTGAAGCTGTCGATGAAGGCCAGCAGCTCGGCGGTTTTGCGCCGTAAAAGCGCGAGGTCGCCTTTAGCTTCGGCATTAAGCCGGAGCAGCGGTTCGGTGTTCGACATGCGGAGATTAAAGCGCCAGTCAGCAAATTCGACGCTGAGCCCGTCGATGCGGCTGACTTTGGCGTCAGAGCTAACGAAGCGTTCTTCTACTTGCCGCATGACGTGCGCAGGATCGTCAACCTTCCGGTTGATTTCACCGCTCACAGGGTAGCGGTTGATACGTTCCTGCATAAGCGCCGAAAGCGGTTTGCCCTGACGGCAGACGGCTGCCAAAACAATCAGCCAGGGGATCATGCCGCTGTCGCAATAAGAAAAATCCTTAAAATAGTGATGGGCGGACATTTCGCCGCCATATACCGCGTCTTCCCTACGCATGCGTTCTTTAATAAAGGCGTGGCCGGTTTTGCTCTCAATCGCTGTGCCGCCGGCCTGGCGCACGATGTCAATGGTATTCCAGGTAAGCCGCGGGTCATGAATAATTTTAGCGCCCGGGTGGCGTTCTAGGAATGCCTGGGCCAGGAAACCGACAATATAATAGCCTTCGAGGAAGTGGCCCTGCTCGTCAAACAAAAAGCAGCGGTCAAAGTCGCCGTCCCAGGCAATGCCGGCATCGGCGCCGCACTCTCTTACTACTGCTGCCGTCGCCTCTTGGTTCTCCGGCAGGATGGGATTGGGAATGCCGTTGGGGAAAGTGCCGTCCGGAGCGTGATGCACTTTGACAAATTCGAAGGGAAGATACTTTGCGAGCGCGTCAATTACTGGTCCGGCGCAGCCGTTGCCGGCATTAACGACAAGTTTAAGCGGGCGCAGTTCGGCAACGTTGATATAGGAGAGCAGGTGACGTACATAATCTTCGGTAATATCGGCCTGCACGACTGTGCCGCGGCGCACGGCAGGGGGGAATACGGTGCCGGAGTTTACTACCATTTCTTCTAGGTCGCGCAGTCCGCTGTCCCCGCTGATTGGCTTTGCCTCTTCCCGTACCAGCTTCATTCCGTTGTAGTCTTCCGGATTGTGGCTGGCAGTTATCATAATGCCGCCGTCGAGCTTCAGGTGAAATGTGGCAAAGTAGACTTGCTCAGTGCCGCATAAGCCGATATCCACAACATCGCAGCCGGAGTCAGTCAGTCCTTTTATCAGAGCGGCGGCAAGCGACGCGCTGGAGAGGCGGACATCCCGGCCCACGGCCACTTTCCCGGGTTTTAGCAGCGCGGCATAGGCCTGGCCGATACGGTACGCCATATCCTCGTTGAGTTCATCCGGCACGCGCCCGCGTATGTCATAGGCTTTGAACGCCGTGCGCTTAAAAAGGTCTGGAGATTTCATAAAA
Source organism: Negativicutes bacterium (assembly GCA_026417995.1). Lineage (GTDB taxonomy): Bacteria > Bacillota > Negativicutes > Sporomusales > JAOACF01 > JAOACF01. The sequence continues at coordinate 28,606 of JAOACF010000016.1, read as the reverse complement.
CACCTCGCATGCGTAAAATAGATAGTTCTATGCATAATCAAAAAGCTACTCGCACACTACATAATACCGAAGCATACACTGTATCAGAGGGGTGATGCCATGCTGCTGCTGCTGTTGCTAATGATAATATTAATAATAGCAGCGCCATTATTATATGCGATTGTAAAAATTGTATATAAGATTTGGCACTGATTATTTCCGCCTCCCGCAAGGAAGCTTTTTTTAATATACTAGAAACTATAAGTTTCGTGTCAGCGCAAGCACTAGCGTGGCGATCTCAAGACGAGATTGCATCACTTCGCTGGGCTTCGTTCGCAATGACACAACGCTAAAAGGACCGCGTCAGCGGTTTTTTTATTTGCCGGCGCAGCAGGTTAAGACCGGAACATTCCGGTGCGTGCGCTGCTTTGCCTGGCACGACAATACCTGCGATGCAAGAAACCTCCGATTGGGCTATTGCGATTTACCCCGGCACAAAATTGGCCATTCCGCAATGATTTGCCCGTTCTCGATAATATGCATCGTATCGTATAAGTTACAGGTCGGGCATACGTGGTTGGGGATGATTTCGACCTTTTGTCCGATTGACAGCGTTTCCCGCGCCGATTTGTCCAGGATGACGCCGTGTTCGTCATAGACTTTGGCCAGGCGTATTTCATGAAGCCCTTTTACGACGCCATAGCCGCGCGTCTCACATATGCCGCGCACCCGGGTAAAGGAGGTCAGGGCTTTGCCGCCCGCGTCAAGCACAACCCGTTCCGCGGTTGGTTTTGAGATAACGGTAGACAGCACCGTCAAGGCGCAATCACGATAACTGCCGACAGCATTAGCTTGTGCGGCATCCATAAATACATACGTTCCCGGGCGGATCTCGGTAATCCCGGGCAGTACGTCGCCAAGCATTACCGAGGGGGTGGCGCCGATGCTGACAACCTCGATGTCGATGCCTCGGCTGCGCAGATATTTAGCCACATCCAGCGTAAACTCTTGGCTGATGCGGAATAGCTCGCGGCATGCTTCCTGATTGGCTGCTCCATAGGTATGGCCTTCATGGGTGAAAATGCCGCGCAGCTTTACGCCTGGTGAGCGCTGAATGATTTTGGCCAGCTCCAGCGCGGCGGCCGCGTCCAGCACGCCGGTCCGTTCTTCGCCTGTTTCAATTTCAATCAGCACGTCGATCGGCCTGGCTTCTTCAGCGAAAAAGCGGGAAAGAGAGACTACCTGCTCTTCGTTGTCAACGCCGACGGCAATGCGGATTTTACGGTTCAGTTCACGTAGCCGGACCATTTTGGCATCGCCGTAGACCTCATTAGCGATGAAAATATCACTAAGCCCGGCGGCAGCCATAACTTCCGCTTCGCCAACCTTGGCTACGGTAATGCCGGAGGCGCCCATGGCTACTTGCAGTTTGGCAATCTCCGGCGTGCGGTGCGTCTTGGTGTGGGGCCGAAGCGCCACGCCCCAGCGGCGCGCTTTTTCAGCCATGTTTTGCAGGTTCCGCTCCATAATGGTCTTGTCTACGAGCAGCGCCGGCGTATCCAGCTCGAGATAGTGCCGCATGTCATACTACCACCATTCTGGTTATATTTTTTCGTTACTTCGGTACAAACCCAGATACTTCCTTCCGGCGGCAGGAATCATGTTATAGACTCAAAGTTGGAGCACAGCCCTTTAATGGCTAATGTTTTTATCCCGGCCGGAGGCTTTGTCGACGGAATGCGGGCTATGATTTGGTCAATGCGTTTATTAACACGCTTTTTATCAAGGCGAATAATGCAAATAAGGCCAGCCGACTAGCCGGCTGGCCTTATTGTGCGGGTATGGCATCGGTGCTCTGGCCGAAGCTAGTCGAAGAGGGTGACGGTTAGCGCCCTCGGCAGTTTTAGTGCGTGAAGATTAGGGGTGCCATGGTGACAACGATGAAGCTGCGCGATTTACTGCTTAATTTGCTGGTTTGCCTGTCGTTTGGAGCGGACTTTTTTCCACAGGTGCCAAAGTCCGTATAAAATGAGCATGGCCGGCGAAATACCGATAATTACTGTAATGGTGCCGAGCAAGGTATCTCCTGCAGCGCGGAAGCCATCAGCGAAGGCGGTTAAGATTTTTTCGCCGTAACCTGACCAAAGAGATGCTGCAGTACGGGTTTCTTTAAGGGTTATTGTCAGAGTCGACATTTCAATACGTCCTGTCAGATTCTTAAGCCTGGTTGCCGCCGCATCAAGTTGCGTTCGTACTTTTGTTAGTTCGGCTTCAATCTTGATTATATCATCAACGGTTTTGGCCTGTGATAGTATTTCCCTCAGGCGTTTTTCCTGTAATTTGAGATTTTCCAGGCGTGCGTTGACATCAATGTATTCATCTGTAACATCTTGCGCCGATTGGGAGCGATTTTTAACCGTCACTTGCGGCAGGGATGCATATGCTGCAAGGGCTTCGCTTAGTTTATTTTGGGGAATACGAATAACATAAAGTCCGTCTTTCCTGCCTTCGTTATCAGCAGTAACATTTTCCGATTCTATCAGCCCTGCATGTTTTTCCGTCATTTCCTTGATGCGTTTTTCGCTGTCACTAAAGTAATATGTTTCAAGCGCTAGTTTGGCGGTGTGGATGAGTTTACGGTCGTCCGATACAGGCGCTGTTTTTGCCTGCGGAGACGAATAAGGTGTCTGCGTGCTTTCCTTAACAGGACTGTTGTGAGATCCGCAGCCTGCAAGCAGCATAAAGGATAAAAATAATACGCTTATCAGACTGAATAATTTTTTTTGCACAGTCAGGCCTCCTTTTTTTACTTTTAGTGGCAAATTCGCTGTTTATTAGCAGGGTTTCTTTAAAAATCACCCATTCAGGGGGATGTTTATTATTGCCCGTTTATGGTATTTATTATATTATACAATTAATAAAATTCCGAATCTTATTAAAGGTGTCCATTATCGGAGGCCTATACCTATTGCTGCAGTTTTCATTGCAGCAATACTGTAAGTTTCTTTACTGTGTCCGGTTGCCTATGCAGTCGGTGCTATAGAAAGCTGTAGTAGAGATTTTAACCACTAGGTGATAGGCTTGTCCCCCCCTTGATAAGGGGGGATTGCTTTATCCAATTAAATGCCGTAAATTCTGGGGGTAAACTCATGCCGGCTATTACCTGCATAAATGCCGCATATAGGTATATTGCGGGAGGTTTGTTGCTTTTTTTTGTACTGGGGCCCGCTGTTTCCTTGGCGCTTTATGTCGCAGCCGCAGACAGGCAGTTGGCGTCAAGTATGTTTTCACTTATTTTGCCTGAGGCCAGAAGGCTGGATTTGTTTATATCTTCCGTAGGATTGTCAGCAGCTTCGGCTGCTGCCTGCATGGCAATTTCCTGGCTGAGCGGACTGGGCTTATGCATGGTTTGCCGCACCTGTCCCAAAACTTTCAAAGCATTTTCAATTTTTCTATGGTTTATGGCTCTTTTGCCGCCTTTTGTTCACGCTTTTTCCTGGCAGGCTGCTTTTGGACTGGCCGGAGAATTTATGTCTGTAGATCTGACGCGGGGGTTCTTTTGCGGAAAAATGGCTAGCTGGTGGGTGCAAACAATGGCGTGGCTACCTTTGGGGGTAGGGGTTGCTCTCATTGGTTTTCGCGGAATTGAGCCTGATTTAATTGAGGCTGCCCGCATGACGGCTGCGCCCGGGGCGGTTTTACGGCAAATAGTTTTGCCGCTTACATTTCCCTTAGCAGCAGCGGGCGGAATACTGGTATTTGCCTTATGCCTGCTTGATTACAGTATTCCGTCGCTTTTTCAGGTAAGCGTTTACGCGCTAGAAATTTTCGCTGATTATAGCTTATATAACAGTTCAGGCAGGGCGCTGATGATGTCGGTGCCGTTAATCCTGGCAGGCGGAGGCTTGGTTTGGACTTTTTACCTGATGTGCAAGCCGGTTTTAAGCAGCGGCAGTTTGACAGGCAATTATTACAAAGGGCAAGATCTCCCGCCGGTTTACAAGATTTTGGTCGCAGCTGCCTTAATAATTCTGTTTGTTCAGATAATGTTGCCAGTATGTTTGCTTGCACTGGCGGCATCAAAGTGGCATACGGTTTTTAGTTCAATAAAAGACTCTGTGGCTGAGCTCATGTTTACGCTTCAAGCTGCGTTTTTTGCCGGCACAGCGGGAGCAGCGCTTTCTGCCGGCGCTGCAGGCCTAATGCTGCGCGGCAGCGTCTGGCTACCAGCTTTATTTGCATGCTTTTCGCTTTCTTTGCCGGCATCGCTTACAGGTATCGGTTTAATAGAGTTATTTAATACGCCGTTGTTTGGCGCTTTTTACAATACAGACAGCATGGTTGCCGCGGCTGGGGTGTCGCGCTTCGGGGGAATTAGTCTGATGATAATTTGCCTTCATTTAAGCAGGATTGACCGGCTGCTGTTTGAAGCGGCAGAGCTGCTGCAGCCGCCGGGTTGGCGCAGGTTGCTCAAAATATGGCTGCCGCTGGCGGCCCCAGGGATAGCAGGCGCATTTATGGCTGTTTTTATGCTGAGCGCAGGCGAACTTGGCGCAACTTTGCTGGTTTGTCCGCCGGGTAAAACAACGCTAACCGTAAAAATCTATAACCTGCTGCATTACGGCGCATCGGAAGCTGTCGCCGGCTTGTGCCTGCTGCTTATTGCGGCAGGCTGGGCGGCAGGAATTGCGGCGGCGTTTTTGTCAGAAAGGAGAAACGCCGGTGATCAAAGCTGTTAACATTACTAAAGTATTTGGTTCAGTAAAGGTTCTCTCCGAAGTTTCTTTGCATGTCGGGCGAGCAGAATCTTTGGTTGTAATGGGCCCGTCCGGCAGCGGAAAAACAACGCTACTACGCATAATAGCAGGTTTGGAAAGGCCTGATGCCGGGGAAATTTATTTGGACGGCAGTCTTGTTTCAACAAATAAATGGCGGCTTGCGCCGCATTTGAGAAATATCGGCTTTGTATTTCAAACCCCCGCGCTTTGGCCGCATATGACGATTCGTGAAAACATAATTTTTGGTCTTGGCAGCATTCCTAAGCGGCAAGCCTTGGAAAGGGCAGACCATCTATTGGAGACAGCCGGAATCTTACATACTGCAAACCGCTTTCCGGGACAGATTTCCGGCGGCGAAGCCAAGCGGGCCGCAATTGTAAGATCAATAGCCCCCAAACCGGCCATTATATTGATGGATGAACCGCTTGTCAACCTTGATGCCAAAGTCAAAAACCAACTGTTTGAATATATACTGAAGGTTACAGCAGCTGAACGGACAACTCTGGTGTATGTTACCCATGATGCAGCTGAAGCTGCCAAAATAAGCGGGAATATTCTCTACATGAGGGGGTGTAAATAATGGAATATTCCGGCAATAATGCCTGGAAAAAAGCAACGGCGTTTTTGCTTTTGTGTTTGATTGCAGCAGGCACAGCATGGATAACAGCGTATAATTCTTTAGCCAAACTGACCGGAACGAAGAAACTCCCGGGCATAGAAGAAACAAAAGCTAGTACGGAAAAAACGATGAAAGAAATAAACCGAATAAAAGAAGAGATGAATAAAAGCAACCAGGCATTGGCTGCCGCGTTGCTGCGCGATGCGCGCGTGGCGCTGATGCAAAAACAGTTTGACAAGGCATTATCGCTTGCAAACGACGTACTGAAAACTGATTTGGAAAACGCTTCAGCCTATCAGCTAAGAGGGATAGCCAACTACTATTTGAATAACACAGCGCAGGCAGTCGATGATCTAAATAAAGCGGCCAGACTTAAGCCTGACAACGCCGAAACATTTTTTTACCGCGCGCTTGCAGTTTATAAGGAGGCCAATGCAGTTCTGGCCATTGAAGATTTGTCGCGTGCCATAGCGCTACAGCCCAATTTTGGCCAGGCGTATTATTACCGCGGCCTTATACGCCAACGTCAAGGAGATGGCAAAGCTGCGCAGGCTGATTTTGTCCAGGCATGCGAGCTGGGCGTGGAAGCAGCCTGCAAGGCTGCGGCGCAAATTCAGTGATGCTGGAAGGAAGTGCGACTCAATGAAGGAAATAAAGTGGGACGCCAATATTCCACCGGGTGATCTGCTGAAAATGGGCTTGAAGATTATGGGAATGGCTGTTGTTATATTCTTGATTATAATTGAAGTTATTACGGGGTTTTCTTTTATAAAGGCAATTACTGACGCCATTGCCAAACGAGATCCTTACCTGGGTTATGCAGCAGGTTTTATCGGCTTATGGCTCATTTTAAGCTTCTTGTTTTGCTGGGCGCTGTTTGCCAAAGGATATGAAGTGACTTTCCTTGTGAACTATGCAGGGGCGGCTATGGACACAAGGCCTGAGCGTAGGCGCATCAACAGGTGGATTAACGGGCTGCTGTTTTGGCTGTCGCTTTTGTCCCAAAGGCCGGGCGGCATGGGCACCGCAATACTTGCTGAGGCCAGTCAGTCAATATTTGTTGAATGGACAGACGTGCAGCGGATTGTCCCCCAGCCTGACAGATTTATAATCCGCTTGCAAAATTCCTGGCGGACTGTTCTCAGTTTATACTGCTCGGCTGAAAACTATCAGTCTGTTCTTGATTTGGTTTATGAACAGTTTAAAGCCCATGAAGAGCAGCGTATGGAAGCTGCCAAAAATGCCCCGAGCTTTTGGCAGATTGTAGCCAAAATTATGGTTTTGGCGGGCGTTGTATTTGCCGCTTTTCTTGTCTGGCAGTCGCCGTTGTTGGACAACAAGGCCGGTGTTGTAATGCTGGCGGCTGCCGTTATGACGGCGCTAATGCTTGGTGGCCAGGCAAAAAAAACTTTTGCATATTTAGCTGTAGCAATATTGATTGGGCTGATTGCCGGCATGATTATAAATGCTTTTGAGCCGCTGGGCTACTCGTTCATGAAATATTACAGGTATGAGTGGCTGGAAAAAAGCCCGGACAATATCCAATTTGGCGTATCTTTAGTCGGTATGGCGGCATTAGCCTATGCCTGCCTGCATAATATCAGAAAAGTATAATGTACTGTAGGAGTGATTAAGCAGCTATGAAAGTACTTAAATCAATAATAATTATACTCTTGGTATGCTTATTAACTTCCGGTTGCGGCGGAGTAAGCGAAAAAAAGGTGGTTGTCTACACTTCGGTTGACCAAGTTTATGCAGAGCCTATATTGAAGCAGTTTGAGAAGGAAACGGGAATAAAGGTAATGGCAGTTTATGATGTGGAGGCTGCCAAAACTACCGGCTTGGTTAACAGGCTGATTGCGGAGAAAAACCGCCCGCAGGCTGATGTTTTCTGGAACTCTGAGTTTATACAGACAATGCTGCTAAAAGAGGAGGGGGTTTTATCGCCGTACAGGCCGGCGACAGCCGCTGATTTGCCGGAAGAAAGCAAAGATAAAGATGGCTTTTGGACAGCGTTCGGCGGACGGGTTCGCGTGCTTATTGTCAATACAGACCTTGTTCCAGTCAAAGATTACCCCAATTCTATTTATGATCTTGCGACAAGCCCGCACGGCGGCGACAAAGCGGCAATTGCTTTTCCCATGTTCGGCACAACCGCAACTCATGCGGCTGCGCTGTATGCTGCCCTGGGGTCTGAGCAGGGTAAACAGTTTTTCGTAAATTTGAAACAAAATAAGGTTCAGGCTGTTGACGGCAATTCTGTTGTAAGGGATCTGGTGGCCGCTGGCAGGCTTAAAATGGGGTTGACAGACAGCGATGACGCCTGCGGCGCCATAAAGAAAAAGGCGCCGGTAAAAATAATACTGCCTGATCAGGACGGCTTGGGCACGCTTATTGTTCCCAATACCGCGGCATTGATCGCCGGCGCTCCCAACCCTGAAGCTGCCAAAAAACTGTTGGATTATCTTGCAAGCAAACAAGTTGAGCAGGCTTTGGTAAAAAGCGGATTTAGCCATGTTTCTTCAAGGCCGGGAATGGACGAATCCGACTGCATGAAAAGCGCCAATATAAAAAGAATGAAGGTTGACTACCAGGCCGTTTATAACCAGCTTAAATCTACGAAAAAGGAAATGTCGGAACTGTATGTAAGGTAATTTACAGATTGCTGCAGGGTGAGAGGGGATGCCGATGAACTGGTGGTTATGGCGCAACGTCTCGCAGGTGCTTGCAGGAATTATGCTGGTTGCCGCACTAGGATGGGTCTTTAGCATTATTAACGAAAAAAAGCTGGAAAGCAGCGTAAAACCGGGCTGGAAGATGGTCAGATCCCCCGGCAACCTGCAGGCGATTGCGCTATACCGGGACGCCGTATGGGCAGGCGGTGTGAAAGGCTTGTTCAGGTTTGACCGTCAGGCGGCATCTCTGCCTCTTCCTGCCGGAGCCCCTAGGTTTGGCATGGTCTATGACCTTTTTGCCGAAAGCGGGGGTAGGCTGTGGATTGCTCACGATAAGGGGATTGCTTGGTACGACGGCGCAGTCTGGGGCAGTCTCGGCGAAGCAGAAGGAGTCCCGGCAGGGTCGATTTATTCGGTGATGCGTGATAGGGACGGGGCCTTATGGTTGGGATTAAAGGACGGAGTGCTTTGTATTAGCGGGAAGGTAAGCGGGTGGGGTTCTAAAGATGGATTTGCAATAGGGCCTGTAGACAGCCTTTATCAAGACTTGCAGGGCAGGATTTGGGCAGGTAGCTCTGACCTCAAACGGGGCGGGTTGGCGAGCTTATCATCCGGACGCTGGCAGTTTTATTCAACAGCAGACGGGCTTGTCCATTCTGCCGTCAACTGCATAGTCCAAACCAGGGACGGAATAATCTGGATAGGAACAGGGTTTGCAAATTCAGGCGGCGCAAACAGGCTAACAAGTGACGGCAAGTTTGCCTCGCTTATGCGCGAGCATGGTCTGGCAGGCGATAAAGTGCGGCAGATATATGAGGATGACAAGGGCTATATATGGTTTTGCTCTGAATATGACGGAGCGGCTTTATTTAAATACGGCCGCCGGGCTAAGCTGCTAACAACCACAGACGGTTTGGCCGGTCAGGAAATAAAACGCATTATACAGGATGAGTATGGTATTTACTGGCTGGCAACCGATCAAGGTTTGAACAGAATAGAACATATTAACTGACAGGAGGGGCGATTATGACTTTTGAACAGGCGGCTAGGCGTTATCAGGAGTTAAAAAGCCTGCTGCAGGCCCGCCGCATTACCGAGGAACAGTTCAGGGCGGGAGTGGATGAGCTGCGGGTTCAGGATGCTGGGGTCTGGTGGCAACTGTCGTATGAAGGCCACTGGCTGTACTGGACAGGTAAAGAATGGGCCGTCCAGCCAAATCCATCAGGCCGGCCCGGGTATCATATGACCGTCCAGCAGGTGCAAAAAGCGGCTGGTTATGCCAATACAGCATACAGCGCGGCACAATCAATTGCTTCCGGCAATACCGGGGCGGCTTTAGGCAAGGTAGCAGGGGCACTCAGGCCTCTTGCCGGCAAATCGCAGAAATGGTGGAATGTTGTATCAATATTAGGCGGCGGAATTGGCGGCGGATTATGGTATTGGTATTCGACGCTTGACAGGAGGCCTGATCCGATTACATCGTTTATTATGTTAATAGTGCCGGTAGCGCTTATTTTTCTCCGGCGTCCTATTGATCGGCAATTGGCGAAACTGATGCCGTTCAAGCGCAAGCTGCCAAGGCTGCTTGTAGTGGGCATAGGAATTGCCGCACCTTTCTTTTTGGCTTCCTTTTTATATGACAGCATGCGTATTGCAAATTATCCCTTGATCAGATGGTCGGTATTTTTAGGCCCGCTGCTATCGTATATCATTATACGGACGCCTGAGGTTCAGACTCAGTACCCCCAAAAGCATGTTCATCAACATGGAAGGAGGTAAAATTTAAATGCGAAAAACGGCAAAAATTGCGGGAAAGTTCCAAAAAAGCACGGCGTGGTTTAGAATTATCCTGCTTTTAATGTCCTGGATGATCTTGTTCTCGGCGGTTGCTTACGCGGATGACTGCCTGAGGGATATAACCCGGGCTGAGGACTGACTGCGCACGCCGGGTACGGCAACAGTGCTTGCCGGTACAGCTGCAACGGTCGTTGCAGTTTTGGTCAACGGTCATGAAATTATCCGGACAATTATTGAAAAACCTCCTGTTGAAGGCGAAGAGCCGCCGCAAAACAAATATTACAACCTGCAGGTTCGAACGGTTGATGAACAGGGCGCAACATGTACCGAACTTGACTTAATGTTTCCGGAAAAACTGTATCTTCAGGCTTGGATTGAAGCTTACGGCGAAGGTGCCAATGCCGATGACGGCGGACCTATTTCTATTGAACTTCAGTCAGGCTATGAGTATGTGCAGCTGACTGAATGCGCGCCGTTTACAAACGGCCGCACCGTGCTGATCGAACCTGTAGCTTCAGCGCCCCAGGGGCAGTCTGATCTGTCGGCGACAATTTTAGTTTCGGCCCCGCTGGATGGCCAGCCATTTTCGGCGCCGGTTACCATAAGGCTTGTGCGCGGCGGCTTTGAAATGAAGTTCAGCGGAGGTGAGAGTTATGCTTGAGAGCAAAACTTATACCGTGCCGCTGCAAAATGATTTATCAGGCTGGAAACGGATCCGTGTGCAGGTTGATGTCTTGTCGACAGGCAGCAAAAAGCGCATTGTAAAACTGAAAGAGGATTTTGAAGTTAACCTGATTGAAGGCGATACTGATGCATTTGCAATAAGTGACAAACAGCTTATCAACGAAGGCTCGTCAGTGCAGTTTTATGTCACTGTTTCTCCGAATATTGATCCGGTCAGCGAAGCAAGAAAACTTGCCGCTACCCTTGAGGTCAAAGTTAGGCTGGATTTAGCGGCCATGGCACAGGCTGTCGGTGCCGCCCTTGCCGGCATGATGCCTGGCATGGGCTTTTTGGGGGGGGCAATCGCTCAGGGCCTGCCGCAAGAGATGGAGCTTTTGACAGGCACGATTGCAGTAAAGGCTGAAACGGCCATTTTTGAACTTAGCCTTAAAAAATTCCGCTGGCTACCGATTGAAAAGAAAAGACTTGACGAATATCTTGACGTTTCAGATATTAAAAATCTCTACAAAAACGGCGGCGAGCTTTGGGTTCCTGTCGAAGTAGAACCAAATCAAAAGGGAAACAGCGGTGCGGTAAATTTCTCCCCTGGCATTCAAATTTATGATCTGGAAGGCGAGCTTAATTGGATGGGAACAAAAATTGCCGGTGAGTTCAGGGATTATGAGCATACCTGCGTAGTTTTCAAAATAAATCCGGCAGCAAGTGCAGCCAATGCATCCGATATTGCCCCCGGTTCGCCAACCAAGGGAACGCAGACTGCCGCTCAGGTGTAGCAAGGGAGGTTAACCGAAATGAAAGTTGAAGCCGCTAATGTCAAGATGAGCCTTAATCCGGGCATAGTTGATATGCTTGACAAAATCGGTAAAGCCGGCAGGTCGCTGGCTGACCGCTGCCAGGATAACCTTGACGAAAAAATCAATATGTTTAACGATGGTGTGGCCACATATGCCGCGCACACCAAACGGGCGATTTTGGAAGAAGAGCGCAACAGGCATAACTTTAATATCCGGATGCTTAATACCGAAGGTTTTTTTAACATAAGCCAGACGGTGTTTGACGCTGTTATTAAAGGCGTCGCCATGCGCAAAAAAGCTGTGGAAATGCTAGGCGCTACATTATTTGATCTTGTTTTGGAATTAGGCTTTGGCAAGCTTGATGACATGAAAAAAGCCAAAAACGGCGCAGGCAATGCCGAACTTTTAGAAAAAAGCGTAAAAGAAATGCAGCAGCAGTATATAACCAAGGCAATCAAAGGGTTTGAGGCGAAGATTTCCGAGCTGCTGCAATCAGCCGCACAAAACGTCACTAAAGCCCAGGAGGCGCTCAATACGGTTGTGGCTGCGGCAACAAAAGCAAATCAGAAGGCAGAGCAGCATTTGAACTGGATTTTGAAGCGAATGCGTGACGGTAAGGTTGTCCCTGTTGTTGCGCGTGAAAATTTTAAGAGTGATTTTGAGCATTTGATTAAACTATTGATTAAGCAGGCCGAACTGGAAAAACAGCTTGTATCGGTACGCCGGGTGCAAGAAGCTCTTGAGCCGATGCGCAAGAACCTGGCCGAACTTTCCGCCGAGGGCGGGGATGTTATGGAAAAATGGCACAGGCTGTTCGGTCCTAGTTCGCCGGGCGAAACAATGTTTGCAGAAGCTCGCCGCCAATGCCAATCACAGCTTGACCAGCTAAGGCATTTAAAGGAGACTGAATTGGCGCAGTGGTCGCAAAAAATTGCTGCGCTGTCGCCCGAGTTTAAAGGCTTAGTTGAGAACCACATTGCTGAAGCTAATCGACTCGCTGCAGAACTCTCTAAAATGAATCAATTTGACTGCTTTATGATTGACACTAAGAAAAATTTTACCGGCGCCGCAAGCCAAAAGCTTGCTCAACTTCACGATGTGGAGCAGGAGCAGCAACAACGAATGAATAAAGGATTTTTCTATTCGATATGGGTATCGCTTTGGGAAAGTCTTTCATCAATCGGCAGTGCGCTTAAAAACTGGTTGGCAGAAAAAGTTGAATATATTCTTGGCAACTTTATAACCGGGCTGATTACCAAAGCCGCAGGTCTTGCTGCCTGGCTGATTACCGGCTTTTTCTGGGCAGTCATGGAGATTTTTAAGTATATTGCAGGAATGGTGGAATATATCGGCAGATTGCGCAACCCTACCTACTTGGAAGGCGACTACCGCACTCGCGGACAAAAAATCATGACAGAATTGGGTGTGCCGGAAGGCCATTTTTATGCTGAAGGCCAGGAAGAAGCGATTAAAGGTATTGTGCATGATGCCGATCCGGATAATTTGCCTGATGTAGTCAACCATGACAAGGCTGCAACGCAGCAGCTGAAAACCGAGCTTAAGGCAAAAGCCAAACAGCAGGCAGCCGATCGTCAGGAAGCAGAGAAAAATGCCTACAGGAAGGCAGTTATGGCCATGTGTGCCGAAGCGCTTGACACCGAACGCTTCAATAGAGAAGTGGAAGCGATGCGGTATAGTGAAGTTGTTGTAAGGTCTGTTTTATTCGATGTTGCTTTGGTAATGAAATACTATGAAAAACAATTTGAGCAGTGTGATGCCGGTTTTGTCGACTTTGTGGCGATGAAAGCTGATGAAATGCTTGAAGGCGTTGATTTCACTTGGGCAAGCATCGCCAACTGGCTTAGCCTGCTAGGGTCGCAGGCGACATTGACGGCACGAGGGATAGCTGTTGCGGCAACTGCAATTGCACCCTTTACAGGGGGAGCAAGTTTGCTGCCTGCAGCAACAATTTTTGGGGTAGCTGAACTTTTCGACAAAATTACCGTATGGACTCGCCTGGCGCTCTGCACATTCTTCGTTATACCTTGCGTTAATGCATTTGCCGGTGATTTTATGGCCATGCATGGAGTTTCCTTTGCAACCATGATCCGTGAGACGGAAAGTGTGCCGCAACCCAAGCTTGGCGTTGATCCCCAAAAAGGTGTCCCGAATAAATTGTAGCTGGCGACTAATATTGAGACAGGGAGGGATAAAAGTGGTATTTAACAATAAAATTTTATCGCCAAACTTGGATGACAGTGATCAGCCGCCAGCGTCGCTTCTGGAGGAAAATCCCGATATCGCCGCTGTACTGGCTATGCCGGTGGAGCTTAATCTGCCTTCAGGCGGGCTCTTTGATGAATATGCCGATCAATTGGAGATGCCTGTCGAAGAATATGTGGAAAACAAGGCCGCAGCCGAAGCCGAGTATGGCCGGATTTTCAGCGACAGGGATGAAGATGAACTATCGAGTGAAGAGCTAAATTCACAAATTTCCAGTATGCAAGACACGGAAGAAACATCTGTCAGCTTGCTGGACGAAGGCATTACTCAAGAAGCGTGGGATGAAACAGAAAGCAGTTTGTCGGGATTGGGCGCGCTTGCCGGCGGCGCGGCTATTTTAGCAGGAGCAGGAGTGGCAATGGCTAAAATGGCACCCAAGGAAAAAGAGCAGCAAATTGAGCAAACGGAACACCAAGACTTAAAAGGATGGTATTATCATGTTAACGGTCAAACCATCGGCCCTGTTGATGAGGCTATGCTAAAACAGCTGCTGTTGCATGGTGAACTGGATCCGAATATTTATGTTTGGAAACAGGGTATGGCCGCATGGGCTACCGCTGTCGAAGCGAATTTGTTGCCGCAGCAGCCTGCTCCCCAGATTAGTTTTTGCGGCAAATGCGGCAATCAGCTTAAGCCGGGGGCCAAGTTTTGCGGTAAATGCGGGCATAAAATTTAGGTAAAAGGGGTTTTTGGCATGACATGTCCAAAATGCGGAAATAACAATAAACCGGCAAGCCGTTTTTGCAGCCGCTGCGGGCAAAAAATGGATGCCGGCCAGATGCCTGCCGCTCCTCCGTTCCCGGGACAAATGACGCCGCCTCCACCGACAGGGAATGCTATTCCGCCTGTTCTGAATACGAATATGCAGCCTCCTGTTAGGCAGCCTGCGCCGCCTCCGCCTATATCAGGGCAAGCGCCGCCTCCACCTATATCAGTGCAAGCGCCGCCTCCGCCTATGCCCGGAAAAGTACCGCCTCCGCCTATCCCTGGGCCAGTACCTCTACCGCCTAATGGTCGAGGAGTTGGAGGGCCGCCCCCTCCGCCGCCGGTGCAGGGTATGCCGCCTGTTGGCAATTATTCCTTCAAACCGGCGACATATTCAGGAGCATACGATAAAACATCCAAATTGGGACTGCAGAATAATGTTGCAGCTACATTAAGCTATGTGTTTGGCTGGGTAACCGGACTGATTTTTTTCTTCCTGGAAAAAGATCGGTTCATACGTTTCCATGCGGCACAATCCCTCCTTTTCTTTGGGGCTGTTCAGGTTTTGAACATGCTGCTTGCTTTCCCGATGGGAGGTATGCTTTCTTTCCTCTGGGACGTACTTTCCATGTTGAAGGGCTTGGTATCTCTAGGATCGTTTGTCATTTGGATTTTGCTTATGTATAAGACTTACAATGGAGAATACTACAAGCTGCCGATAGTCGGCGATTATGCAGAAAAACTTGTGAAGAACAGCCAGACTTGAGCAGGGAGAAGTATGTTTATGAGCAATAATAATGCCAGTGGAAGATACTGCGGCAATTGCGGAAGCTTAGTAAACGATCAAGACCGGTTTTGTACGGATTGCGGCACGGATTGTGGCACGAATTGCGACTTACAGTCAATGCAAAGTAACAAAGGGAATCGGGATTTTGTTAAATTGCTACTCATAGCGCTCGTTTTTGTGCTCGCTGCAGGCGCAGGCTTATGGTATTTTCACAGCGGTTGGGGATCGGCTTTGCTGCAGCGGTGGCTTGCCCAGCCGGCCAAACAGAATCCGTCCATAGTTGCGGAGGCGGGAGATCAGTCGAAGTCTATACAGGATTTAACAAATCCAGAGATATATCTTCCTAAACCCAATACCATGTTTAAAGTTTATCAGCGCCATTTCGACGGCGACCAGGGCTTTTCTGATTATTACACTGCGAAACTTGCCGGAGCGGCACTTGTAAGCGAAACGGAAATAGCGGCATCTTCAGAGGGTAAAACAGGGTTTACCCTTCACTACCTATCTGCTCCAGACGGAATATATTATGCATATGACACTAATGTCGAATTAAAAGCGCTTTGGCTGAAAAAAGCTTTATCGGTTGGGATGTCCTGGGAACAGTACGGCATAAAGTCTACCGTGCGAAAAATGGGGGCTGTCTGCAATCTTGGTATCGGAGTGTTTAAAGACTGCTTGGTTATAGAAGAAGTCAACGCTCCTGTGGGCAGGCGGGTTGAGAAATATTTCGCGCCAGGCCATGGGCAGATACTTATCAAGGATTTGGCAAATGGCCAGATAGTTTTTGAACTTCGGGGGATAAATCAGCTGGATGCAAAAAAAGCTGAGGAAACGGTTAAAAAGTTTGCGCCAAATGCCGACCGGCTAAAATCAATAATGTGAGAAATGATGCTTGGAAGCATTTAAGCTGCAAATTCCAGAACAGAGCTGGTGCCCAAAGCGCATAAACAATGTATGCGGCAGTACAGAGCAAAAGGAATTTAAAGGCGGGAAACTAATAACAAGTTTCCCGCTTTTTTTAATACATTGCTTTATTTTTCCACAGTACTAGCTTAAATTTCCAGCCCTGCTGATTTACCGTCCGCTCTATTCCGGAGCGAATCTTGCTATAATCCCAGTCATAGTCAACAATTTTCCCGCCTGGGCCGAATTGCAACTCTTTTACATTGCCAAAAAGCTGCTTGCCGTCGCTTTTATAAGTTTCCACCTTAAAACCGCTGAAAAAACCTAACCCTTGGCGCACTTCTTTCAGAATCTCGTAGTAATAAACAGTATTATCCTTTTCATCAGCTTTGAGGCAGGCATAAAAATCAATTTTAACCTTGCCTGTTTTCCAGTTAGCATTGGCCAAATCTGAGAAAAGTTCAAAATCGGCGTGATTGTACCTTTCTATTCTTAGGTTTGGCAACGTTTCGAGGTATTTGCCGACAGTTTCTAGCAGCGCTTCTTTGTTGTTTTTTTGTTTCGGCTCCGCGATTTGCAGCGTACAGCCGCAGCCGGGGCAGAAGTTGTAACTTGTCTCAATGTTTTGGCCGCAATTTGTGCAATACATATATCGATCCTCTTTCGTTATTCATCAGTCGTCGAAATAAATTCTTGCATTAGATGACGACAACTGCATGTCGCGGCTTTTTACCACAATTGTACCGGCTGCTTTGTCGCCGATTCTTTGCTTTAATTTCGTAAACAAGATAACTATGGCTCCGATAAGGAAAAAGTGATCAATTATGCGGCAAACCGTTCTGATAATTGCGCACCGCATATTGCATGCCGCACCGGTTGCCTTGATTACTTTAAGGCCTAAAGCCATTTTGCCCGGGGTTGCCCCTGTTGTTCCTTCAAACAAAACGTAGTAAGCGAAGCCGATGCCCCACCAAAGAAAAGCTGAAGATCCGGTTAGGTTAAAGCCATCAGCGGTTGTTTGCTTAAAAATGACAGCAATAATATAACCGCAGGCCATTAAAATGCAAAAGTCAATAAATGCAGCTATCCCCCTTAGAAGGACACCGATAGGCTTTGCTTCTGACTGCTGAAACTGCTTCTTGCCGCATGCAGGGCAAAACCGGTCTTCTTGGGCAATTTCTGTGCCGCAATTTGTGCAGTTCATGTTTTTACACCCCTTTCAAACTCATTTTTCAGAATTTTATTTACTAATTGCTTATAATTCCAATATAACTTTTTTTACTGCTTTTATAAATCCCCCAAACGGGTAAAATTCAAAAAAATGATTGGAAAGCTCCAAGCAATATGGCGTCGTCTTGCCGGACAAATGAAGGTTTTAGGATGTTTACGGCAAATTTACATGTCAGAAGAGAGAATGATTGAATGTACTCAAACTCCTATAGTCTATAGAGACAGTTTTGTCTCAGCTGAAAAATGCGATCAGATTTGCGCATAAAAAGGCTGCCGCTGCAGGTTTTTAAACCCGCTGCGGCAGCCGTGCTGTTTAGCTTGCTTGTCTAGAGGATACCGGTGGCCAGGTGGAGGGCGATGACAACAAATACTGCGAGCGTCTTGAGAACAGTAACAGCAAAGATATCGGGATAGGAGTCTTTGTGGGTCAGACCGCATACTGCAAGGAGCGTGATAACCGCGCCGTTATGCGGCAGGGTGTCCATGCCGCCGGAAGCCATGGAGGCTACGCGGTGCAGCATTTCGGGGGAAAGCCCGATCTGGTTGGCCCAGGCCAGCCAATCTTTGGCCATCAGGTCAAGCGCGATCGACATGCCGCCGGACGCCGAGCCGGTGATACCGGCCAGGGTGGTGACGGTTACCGCTTCGGAAACCAGCGGCGTACCGCCGATTTTGATGCTCATCAGGAAGCCGGAGATCGCTTTAAAGCCGGGAAGCGATGCTACTACGTTGCCGTAGCCAACCTCTGATGCCGTATTCATGATGGCCAGCAGCGAACCGATAGCGCCAGCGTTCAATGCTTTGGCCAGGCCGCCTTTGGGTAGACGGGATACGCCGAGGGCGATGGCGAGAGAGATGCCGCAGACAAGAGCAATAATCAGCGACCAGATGCTGACTACATTTTTAACGGCGGGAGCGACCAAAGGTAGTTTCATAGCCTGGAAGGGCGCCAGCAAGTTGGGATCCCAGACAAAGAGACGGGTCATAACAAAGTTCACTACCAGTACGGTGATAAGCGGCAACATGGCTACATACCAGGACGGAAGATTCGATTCGTCGCGCTTTTCCGGCTCATTGAGAGTATGATTGCCGTAACCTTCACCGGCGGCTGCCGCTGCCTTCCGGCGGCGCTCCAGATAGTAGAGACCGCCCGCGGCGATCATGAGCCCGCCGATAATACCGACGGTCGGGGCGGCATAGATGTTAGTCCCGAAGAAGTTGGTCGGAATAATATTTTGGATCTGCGGCGTGCCGGGGAAGGAGTCCATGGTAAACGTGAAGGAACCCAGTGCAATCGTGCCGGGGATAAGGCGTTTGGGAATGTCCGCTTCTTTAAATAGGGCAGCGGCGAATGGATAAACGGCGAACACGACTACGAAAAGGCTGACACCGCCGTAAGTAAGCACCGCGCAGGCAAGAACGACCGACAGGATGGCGCGCTCTTTGCCGAGGCCTTTAATAATAGCGGACGCAATACTCTTGGCGAGACCGGTGTCCTCCATTACCTTGCCGAATACGGCGCCAAGCATAAAGATGGGGAAGAAAGATTTTACATAGGTAACCGCTTTGGCCATAAACAGCTCGGTGTAGGCAGGCATCAGGGCCAAACCGGACATAGCGGCGGCAAGAAGGGCAAAAATCGGGGAGAATAAAATTACGGAAAATCCTCGGTAAGCAAAGAACATTAATAGGATTAAGCTGAGAATAATACCTAAAGCTTCCATCGTGTGTTATTTCCTCCTTTGTAGTTTGAGTGGAGCATATTCTGAAAAGCTTTGCGTGTGTGGAACGGTGCACCCCCTGCCTGCAGCAATACTTAGTTTCGGTTTTTAAAGCAAAGCAAGTTTCGTGCCAAACTAAAAATGCGATGATCCTAGTGATATTAGTCTTTGGTTTTGGGCAATGATTGTTGATTTTAATGGTGAATAATGAAACTATAAATTAACATTAGCGGCACTGGCGTCGACAATATTAGACAACGGTTTGTCTAATATTGTCGACATATGCGGTATATAAAGGTTAAACCGGCAAAGCAGCAGACGGTTTTTAATATGAAGAAAGCAGCAAATTGTATGTTGGCACGCTATTTGCTTATGATATAACTGCAAGTCAATGCAGATAAGGAGAGAGGGTATATGGCTAAAGTGATTACGGCGGCGGAAGCGGCCAAGCTGGTACAAGACGGGGTGACGGTAGCAACAAGCGGTTTTGTTGGCATTGGGCATCCGGAGGCTTTGACTGCAGCGATGGAAGAACGGTTTAAGCAGGAAGGAGCTCCGCGCAACCTGACGCTCTTTTACTGCGCCGGGCAAGGCGATGGCAAGGATCGCGGCCTCAATCATTTCGGATACGAGGGCATGGTCAAGAGGGTGGTGGGCGGCCACTGGAACCTAGCGCCCAAGCTCGGCAAACTGGCGGTAGAAAACAAAATTGAGGCCTATAACTTCCCGCAGGGAACGTTGGCGCAGTGGCTGCGGAGCGCTGCCGGAAATAAGCCGGGTATAATCACTAAAGTCGGTCTTAACACTTTTTGCGATCCCCGTGTTGAAGGCGGCAAACTCAACAGCGTGACCACGGAAGATTTGGTGGAGGTAATCGAGCTTGCGGGCGAAGAGTGGCTTTGGTATAAACCATTCCCCATTCATGTAGCTCTCATTCGTGGTACCAGCGCTGACGAAAATGGAAATATTTCGATAGAGAAAGAAGCCCTGGCGCTGGAAGTTTTGCCAATGGCGCAAGCGGCGCACAATGCCGGCGGCATTGTTATTGTTCAGGTAGAGCGTATCGTCGAGAGCGGCACCTTGCACCCCATGCAAGTTAAAATTCCCGGAATTATTGTCGACTATGTCGTGGTTGCCGAGGATAAGAGCAAGCATATGCAGACTTTTGCCGAGCAGTATAACCCTGCTTATTCGGGCGAAATACGCATCCCATTATCCGCTCTTGCTCCGATGGAGCTTGACGAGCGTAAGGTTATTGGCCGCAGAGCGGCGATGGAGCTGATGCCGAATGCAGTCGTCAACCTCGGTATCGGCATGCCGGAAGGCGTGGCAATGGTGGCCAACGAAGAGGGCATCGGCAATATGATGACACTTACAGTCGAACCAGGCGGCATCGGCGGCGTGCCGGCCGGCGGCCTGAGTTTCGGCGCGGTTGTCAACGCCGAATGCTTCATTGATCAGCCGTATCAATTCGATTTCTATGACGGCGGCGGTCTTGATCTGGCCTTTTTGGGTCTGGCCGAGACCGATAAACACGGCAATATCAATGTAAGCAAATTCAAGGGCCGTGTTGCCGGATGCGGCGGATTCATCAATATCACGCAAAATGCC
>JAOACF010000016.1:4466-8030 GCA_026417995.1 Negativicutes bacterium | reverse complement strand
GGGTGGTATTCTGCGGTACGTTTACCGCCGGCGGCCTGGAAGTTAAGATTGACGACGGCAAACTGACGATTGTAAGCGAAGGAAAAAACAAGAAGTTTCTCGACCATGTCGAACAAATAACTTTCAGCGGCAAGTACGCTCAAAAAATCAAACAGCCGGTCCTGTATATCACGGAACGTGCGGTTTTTAAACTGACGGCGGAAGGCATGATGCTGACCGAGATTGCTCCCGGCATCGATCTGGAAAAAGACATTCTGGCGCTGATGGATTTTAAGCCGCTGATTTCGCCGGAGCTGAAGCTGATGGATGAACGTATTTTCCGGCCCGAACTAATGGGGCTGAAAAAATAACATGACGAAAAAAATTATTTACCGACTGAGGAGGAACAAGCAATGAGAGGATTAAAAGACAAAGTTGTAATCATTACTGGAGCGGCAGGCGGCATTGGCAAAGCCACCGCGCTGCGTTTCGCGGAAGAAGGCGCTAATGTAGTAGTCGCCGATTTCGCTGACGGAACAGCGACAGTTCAAGAAGTGGAAGCGAAGGGTACCAAGGCTGTCTATGTAAAGGTTGACGTTACCAAAGAAGAGGATGCCAAAGCGATGGTAGCAAAAGCCTTAGAAGTATTCGGCAAAGTAGACGTTATGATCAATAACGCCGGCATTACCAAAGATGCCATGATGAAAAAAATGACGAAAGAAGCCTGGGATGCCGTTATCGGTGTAAACCTCACCGGCGTTTTCAACTGCACGGCGGCTGTCCTCCCCCATATGCTGGAGCGGCAGTCGGGAGTTGTGCTGACGACTTCCTCCGTTGTTGGCCTGTATGGCAACCTGGGCCAAACAAACTATGCCGCCACCAAATGGGGCGTTATTGGCATGACTAAATCCTGGGCCAAAGAGATGGCCAAAAACGGTATCCGCTTCAACTGCGTTGCACCAGGATTTATCGGTACGGAAATGGTCAAGAAAATTCCGGAGCAAGTTCTAAACGAAAAAATAATTGTCAAAATCCCGGCAGCCCGCCTGGGTGAGCCGGAGGAAATTGCGGCGGCATTCGCTTTCCTTGCTTCAGATGACGCCAAATATATCAATGGTGCCGTACTGAGTGTTGACGGAGCCTGCACGCTATAGCAAATGAATCAGAGCCCGGCCAAACGGCCGGGCTCTGGGTTTTATTCCTCCTCGCTTGAGAAATTCCGGGCTGACATATACAATAAGAATAACGGCAAACAGGAGGTGGAAGGCAGCAGTGTATGAGTTAATTTTGTTCGATCTCGACGGAACGCTTACCGATCCGAAAGAAGGCATTACCAAATGCATTCAGTACGGCTTGGCCAAAATAGGAATAGATGAGCCTGACTTGGACAAGCTGGTCTCTTTTATCGGGCCGCCGCTAAAGAAGTCTTTCCGTGAAGTCTACGGCCTGAGTGAAGCCGATGCGACGCTGGCGCTTCAATACTACCGCGAGCGTTTTGTTGACGTCGGCATGTATGAAAATGCCGTCTACCCCGGTGTGCCGGAAATGCTAAAAAATCTGCAGAGTATGGGAAAACGCATGGTTGTTGCGACATCAAAGCCTACGGTATATTCGGTGACAATTTTAGAGCACTTTCAGCTCAGCCCATTTTTCCGGCATATTATCGGCAGCAATCTTGACGGCACGCGGGTGGAAAAAGATGAAGTGATCGCTTTCGCGCTGGAGCAAGTTGGCGCTTTTGACGCCGCTAAAACCATTATGGTCGGTGACCGGAAACATGATGTTCTTGGCGCGGCCAAGAATGGCATCAACGCGATCGCGGTAACGTACGGATACGGCAGCCGGGAAGAGCTCGCCGGTGCCAATCCGGTAGAAATGGTGAATACCGTTAGCGAACTCGCAGCTCTTTTGCGGCGCTAGCATTTAAGGCAAAAACCCCTCAGCGCGAGGGGCTTTACATAATTCTACTTAACTTTGCGGAAAAAAGCATAGGTAAGCGGCGAATGGCTGCCAACCGGCCTGCCGGCGACCACTTTGGCGACAAATAGGGTGTGAGAGCCAACGTCTACCGTCTTTTCCGGAATAATTTCAACCTCCAGGTAGCCCAGACAGTTTTTAACAATCGGACAGCCTGTTTGACCTATGACATAGTCAACGGTGGCGAATTTGTCCACAGTCCTGCCGGACTGGTAGCCAAAGTGCTTGACCAGGTCGCATTGATCCAGGGCTAAGACGGAGATGGCGGCAACACCGCTGGCATTTATGTATTCGTGGGTGAGATTGCGTTTGTTGATGCACAGCCCAATTTGCGGCGGCTGACTGGTTAACTGAAATACCGTGTTGGCCGTTTGCCCATTTATCTTGCCGTCTTTTTTCGATGACACGATATACAGACCGTAGCTTACCATATCCAGCGCCGCGTTCAGCGTTCCGGCATCGGCCGCGCGCACGGCATCCGGGGTGAGCTCAACGGCATGATCGCTCAGGAGGACAAAATGCTCCCGGCCTACGCCGCAGACGGGACATTCGGCGGGGGGCTCGTCCCCAACATGAATATAGTCGCAGACATCGCACTTCCACCGTTTGGCAGGCGTGGCTTTGGCTGCGGGAGCCGCAGGCTCCGGCAGCAGGCTGAACTCATCCGGCCCCACGCCGCAAATGGGGCAGACGGCGGGAGGCTCGTCCCCTTCGTGTATATAGCCGCAGACATTACATACCCATTTGCGCATAATATACCAGCTCCTGTCATATAATATGAGCAACTAACTGCTTCTTCCAGTTTAGCACATAATCAGCGCGCTAGGGAAGGCGTGAACAGGAAAGCAGAAGGAGCGGGGGTGATTCCAGTGAAGGCATCAGCGGAGGCACAACCACAACAGTATAGATAAAGATGGGAACGGTGTTCAGGTCGGACACCGGCTGCGCTCTGGCGCACAATGGCGGTAAAATCGCTGAATATAGATATTTTCAGCAAACCCCCTGGAAAAAATCCGGGGGGTTTGGCTTTTTTTGGAGGGAGAGAGGTTTTTCGTGTCGAAAATCGTATACCAGGTAAGCATGCAATCTCTGTAGCGAGGTCGAATAATGATATTCAATATATATCCCATTAATTTAGTGCGGGCGTTATCTTTGGCGCTTGAACTTTCCACCGGGGGGCTGTCGCGGCATCACTGGCGGACGGCTATTATCGCCTATCGCATTGCGCAGCATATTGACCTTGACGCTTGGGAACGGCAAAGGGTAGTTTACGCGGCGCTGCTCCACGATCTCGGAGCCGCATCAAACTGGGCGGAAAAAATGACGCATGCCGCGATTTATGATCATGCGGAAGAAGGCTACGAACTGCTGCGCAATTCACCGCAGCTTGGCATGCTGGCCGAGCCGATACGCTATCATCACGACAACTGGGACGGGTCTAGTCCGTCCGGTTTAGCGGGCGAAGCCATTCCCCTTTCCAGCCGCATTATTCATCTCGCCGACCGCATGGAGGTTTTGCTGAAAGACGATGCGTACATTTTTGAGCAGGAAGATGAAGTGCTGGGCGTGATTCGCGCCGGGAGCGGCAAGGCTTTTGATCCCAGGCTG
>JAOACF010000016.1:0-4456 GCA_026417995.1 Negativicutes bacterium | reverse complement strand
CCCATTATTATGAGCACTTTTTCCGGGAAATCAACACCTATTGGCGCATGCAGTTCTCCATTGACGACGTAAGCAGCATCGCCGAAATTTTTGCGACTATCGTCGACCGGACAAGCCGGTTCACCGCCAGCCATTCCTGGGGAGTAGCGGCGGTGGCTGCCTTTCTGGCCAAAACCAAGGGCTATTGCCCGGAGGAAGTAAAAATGATGCGCATTGCCGGTCTGTTTCACGATCTTGGCAAGCTGGCCATTCCCAATCACTTGCTGGAGAAGCCCGGCAAATTAACCGGCAGGGAATTTGCTATTATTAAACAGCATGCGTACTATTCTTACCGGATTTTAGAGCAAATCGACGGGTTTACTACCATTGCCGAGTGGGCAGCCTACCACCATGAAACGCTTGATGGCTCAGGTTATCCCTTCCGCATCGGCCATGATAAGTTGCGGCTTGGTTCGCGCATTCTGGCGACGGCTGATGTCTTCACCGCCCTTACCGAAGACCGCCCCTACCGTCCGCCTATCACTTTCCGCGAAACGCAAAAGATCATGAACACGATGGTCAGCAACCGGAAACTGGATGGAAATATAGTAGGGGAGTTATTCGCCAACTATGACGAGCTGTACAATGAAATAAGGGGTTTGCCGGCTAAATGTATGAAAGAGGCCGAGAAGGAACGGTCTTCCGTATCTTGACTTTTCGGCCTAAAGGCGTTACAATATGTAACGTGAAAAATGCCGGTATAGCTCAGCTGGTAGAGCAGCTCATTCGTAATGAGCGGGTCGCAGGTTCGAATCCTGTTATCGGCTCCAGATTTTCAAGGCCTCGTGGGTTTAACGCCTGCGAGGTTTTTTAATGTCTAACATATGTCTAACAAACATGTAAAAACGCAGGTAAAACATGGGGACAGGGACTATGTTTTAAACGTTCGAAATTCGTAATGTTGATAGCCATTTTTTTTCGGTATCTGGCGTGTCGCATAAGCGACGTCCCTGTCCCCGTGTTTTATGTGTGTCCCCATGTTTTCGTTTTGGCAGAATTTACAACATTCCTCGCCGTTTCTTCCACATCGCCAGCTTTTTTAAATTCATGCATGCAAAAACAAGCGTGAGTAGGGTTTGATGATTGGAATATGGAGGATGTGCCGTATTAAAACAAGGCTGCGCCTATTTGGGCGCAGCCTTCAGACCGTAGACAAATCCCGCTTTCAAGCTGAAAGGCTTGGAAGCGGGATTTGCCATTTCGCTGAAATCCTGCTGAAATTTAAGCGCAATACAGTAAAAAAAGCCGAAACAGGCGGCCGGGATAAATTTTTGCACAAGCTGGTTATCGAGGCGTAATCATAAAGTGGCTTGCTTCTACAGGATTTTGAAGTTTTCTAACGAAAATGTCAATGTTGAACAAATTTGGGAGTGATTTGATGAAAGATGTGCTCATCGAAAATCCTGTCATCACCTCGCCTTTTGCCGAGCCTGAGCGTCACTTCATCTTTGACGATAATGGCATCACGAGCGAAATAGCTGACGGTCGAAGGCCAAGCTGCTATTATATTCCCATCCCCAAGCCCAAGAAAAAGCTTACCAAACAAGAAGAACTTGCCTTCGAGCAAGAATACTCCATGAAAAACAGCCGGCGCCGCGAAAACCAGTTCATTAACGAATTGCGTGCTAAGGTAAGACTTTGGCGTCTGAAAGGGTATCAAGGTCTGACTAATGGTGTTACCAGGCGTCTTTTAGAATACTGGCGCAATCCTGCCCGCGACAAGAAGTTGTTTTTTTGCCAAATTGAAGTTTTGGAAACCGCGATTTACATCACCGAAGTTGCTGCTAAAATTGGCGACACTTATACAGTAAACACCCTCGCCGCGATGAATGCGGAGGCAAACTCCACGCTCGAACGCATGGCCTTTAAGATGGCGACAGGCAGCGGCAAAACGGTCGTTATGGCCATGCTAATTGCCTGGCATGTTCTGAATAAGGCAGAAAGCCCGCAAAACGCGCGTTTTTCCGATGCATTTCTTATCGTCACGCCTGGCATTACCATTAGGGACCGACTGCGCGTACTTTTGCCCAGTGACCCGGAAAACTACTACCAAAAGCGTGACATTGTGCCGCCGGAATATCGCGATTATCTTAGCCGCGCCAAAATTGTCATTACTAATTACCATGCGTTCAAACTTCGCGAGCTGACCGACGCAGGCAAGTTAACCAAGTCCATTCTCGCCACCGCAGGAGAAACATCTCTCACGGAAACGCCGGACCAGATGGTCCGCCGGGTATGTCGCGAACTAGGAAATAAAAAGAATATTATCGTCATCAACGATGAAGCTCATCACTGCTATCGTGAAAAAGCAGTTGAAGAGGAAGAAAAGCTTAGCCGCGAGGAAAAAAAGGAAGCTGAAAAAAATAAAGAAGCGGCTCGTCTGTGGATTTCGGGGATCGAGGCTGTTAAGGCCAAACTTGGCGTGCGCGCAGTTTATGATTTGTCAGCTACGCCGTTTTACCTTAAAGGTTCCGGCTATCCGGAAGGAACGCTCTTCCAATGGGTAGTCTCCGATTTTTCGCTAACCGAGGCAATCGAATCCGGTATTGTCAAAGTACCCCGTGTTCCGGTCGCCGATAATTCCATGGTCGGGGATATGCCTACCTATCGCGATCTTTGGTACCGTATCCGCGACGAATTGCCTAAAAAGGGGCGCGGCACCGAAGCGGTCGGCGGCGAACCTCAGTTGCCGAAAGAACTGCAAGGTGCGATACTCAGCCTATACAGCAACTATGAAAAATACTATCGGGAATGGGCCAATAACCAGGCGGCGAAAGAGAAAGGACTTACCCCGCCGGTCTTTATCATCGTCTGTAACAATACTAACGTATCTAAACTTGTTTATGACTATATCGCCGGCTGGGAAAAAACTTTGCCCGATGGCCAGACTGTTCTGGTTCCCGGCGAACTGGCCTTATTTAATAATGTTGAGAACGGCACCTGGCGCGCTCGTCCCAACACTATTCTGATTGACAGCGAGCAACTTGATTCCGGGGAGGCTATGACCGCGGAATTTAAAAAAATTGCAGCTAAGGAAATCGAACATTTTAAGCAGGAAATCCGCGCCCGTTCTTCAGGGGTAGATGTCGCTAGTATCACCGACGAAGACCTGCTGCGCGAAGTCATGAACACGGTCGGCAAACCAGGAAAATTAGGTGAGCAGATCCGTTGCGTCGTATCGGTATCCATGCTCACCGAAGGCTGGGATGCCAATACTGTTACGCACATTCTTGGCGTACGCGCCTTCGGTACACAGCTTCTCTGTGAGCAAGTTGTCGGCCGGGGCCTCAGACGTATCAGTTATGCCGTGGAACCGCAAACAATCTCTTATAACGGCAATATGGTTACTTTCGAGGCCTTTCCGGCCGAATATGCTGAAGTCTATGGCGTGCCGTTTGAGTTTATTCCCACTAATGGCGCTGTTCGTCCGCCGGTAGCGCCTAAGCCTCATACCCGCGTTCGTGCGCTCGCTGAGCGGGCCAACCTCGAAATCACCTTTCCGAGAGTAACCGGTTATCGTTATGATATTGCTTCGGAAAAACTTGCCTGTAGCTTTGGCCCGGACAGCAAACTAATACTTTCTACCCGAGATGTTCCGACCGAGACAGAGAACCGCGCCGTGGTAGGGACCGCCAGCCTCCATACGCTCGATGACATCAAAGCGAAGCGGCCTAACGAGGTTGCATTCCGACTGGCAAAGTATGTGCTTGAAACATACTTTCGCGAGGAAGCTCCGCCAGATGTAAAAGATGACCGCTACGTTGATCGTCCGGTCAAAACCTGGCTGTTCCCGCAAATTCTTGCTATCACCAAGACTTGGCTCAGCCAGTGCGTTACGCTCCAAGACAATACATTCATTCAATTATTGCTGCTACATGAAAATGGCCATAATGCCGCCACCAAAATTTATAATGCCATTGTCACCGGCGCATCCGGCGATAAAACCCTTATGCCGATCTTGCGCCCGTATGACACGGTAGGCTCCACCCGTCATGTCGACTTTGATACCACCCGGCCGGTATATCCGACCGATCCCTATAAATGCCATGTTTCGCATGTTGTGTGCGACACTGAGTCCTGGGAGCAGAAAACGGCGCAGGCTCTTGAAAACATGAAGGAAGTCTCGGCTTATGTCAAAAATCATAACCTCGGTTTTACCATCCCGTACAATTACAACGGCGAACACCGCCAGTATATTCCGGACTATCTTGTCCACTGGCAGACCAAGTCGGGGGACCGGATAAACCTTATCCTTGAAACTTCGGGCGAAAAACGTGATGATAAAGCTGCCAAGGTCGCTGCCGCCCGCAATCTCTGGGTGCCTGCCATCAACAACCACGGTGGCTTTGGCCGCTGGGCTTTTATCGAAGTCAGCGACCCCTGGGATGCTGAAAACACCATTCGCACCATCATGACT